>VBBA01000311.1 GCA_005888675.1 Candidatus Bathyarchaeota archaeon
GAAAAACCTGAGCTATTCTCAAGGGCTGTAGTTCCGTTGATCCTCGCAGAGGCACTAGCAATCTACGCCTTCGTCGCGGCCCTGTTACTCGTAATATAGAGTCAGCCAATCCAAGCGATGAGACCGTGCTTCGTGACACTGTTGTTCACCTCTTAAGGGACAATTTCACTGAGGCGAAGGTTCGCGGGAAGAAACGCTTCCTTCTGGAACGGCAGCAATTACAGTCGCTGACGGAATTCAAATCCCAAGCAGAAGTAATCGGTTTCCTAGCCGACAGCCCTTACGGGCCTGAGCTTTCGAAGCTTCCAGACTCAGTGAGTCCGGCGGAGGCCGAGAGAACCATTGGCGAAAGCCTCGCAAGAACGGTTGAGAATATAGAAGCCTCAGCAAAAGGGAAGGTTCGTCAATTCATCATCGAATACCGCCGACGATATGACGCCCGCGACCTCGCTAGGCTCCTAGTCTTCAAGCTTCAAGGCAGGCCGTGGGAAGACTATGCTACTACACGGTCTTCACTTGGAACACTGTCCGAGAAGCAGCTCAGAAAATTGTACAATATTGAGAACCCTAGAGACTTGATCGAGGAGATGGCTGATCAGACTCTTGAAGGTCGCCTCGAAAATATGCAACTTGAAAGCCCGAGTCCTGATAAGGCGGCGTTAATACGTGACATTATTGTCGGTTGGGGAGACGAGCGATTCTACGCATACGCAAGCAACGAGCTTACAGGAAGGGACCGGACCATTTGCATCCCGATTATCGGCTCCGCCATCGATCTTGGTAACATCAGCATCATTCTGCGAGGCAAACTCATGGGTCTTGCAGACATCCGAAGCCATCTAGTTCCCGTGTATTGGAAACTCGACGCCAAGACTTTGGAGTCACTGCTGACAGCTGAGGACATTCAACAAACACTCGACAGGATAGGTGCTCATAGATACTATCGCAGGATTCTGTCAGGTTCGAGGCAGAAATACGACGAGACCAAGTCCCTAGCTTTCATGGAAGTACTTGCTAGGGAGCACTTCGCAAAGTTGAGCCATGAAATCTTCCTGGGCATCCCCTACAATATTGGAGTCATCCTCGCCTTTCTTGTCCTGAAGGACAATGAGGCTCGAAACCTTTCCGCCGTGATCTCCGGGATTGACGCGGGACTGTTGCCCGAACAGATTAGGCCCTTACTGGCTACATAACTAGATGTAGATTACATCTTTTTCACGAAATAGTAGTAGGTGTAGGCCAGGCTTCCGATAGCGCTGATGAAGAGTCCAATCACGGACCCTTCGCAAGGTGCGAGTCCATCACAGGATGGCAGTCCAAGGATAGGATTCAGAGCGAACCCGCCCAAGAAGTATCCTAAGACGAGGAACGTGATCGTGTTGACGCCGAATCCTAGCAATCGACCTGACTTCTGGTCCATGAACGGACCCGGTCTCTCTTTGCTGCTCCTGCTCGTCCCAAAAGTCTCTCTTCTTGAATGCGAGATCCGAGCTGGTTGCCGGGGAGGCGTGGGACTTGAAGGGGGAAGCCTGATCATCGCACCCTTGATGCACTCGGTCACACTGGTTCGCTCCTTATCTGAATCGCCATGGCTCTTGTTAATCTGACAAGCAAGTGAGACGAGCATCATAGGAACAAATTCTGCTTGTTCGACAAACTCTGTGAGCCTCTGGGCTGAGAGACCACTGATCTTCGCAAACTCTCCCACGCCAATCTTTTCGGTGGCTGCTTGAAGTGCGGCCTTTACCTTTGGCGTTGTTTGAACTTCTAGGTCAGGATTGTCATTCGTAGGATTTTGGCCCAGCTGTTCTCTCCTTACTCCGCCTCAACCAAGGCTCCGGATCGGGTGAATGCTTCCAAAACTTTGGACGAAGGGTTCTTCTCTAGGACAGTGAAGGCATGCTCAGCCGTCGTATCTTCTCCCATTCTTAGGACTGCTCGAAGGAAGATCAATGCCTCCTGCGAAATGTCCGCCAACTGGTTCAGCCTCTCAGACGTTTGAAGCAAGAATTCTCGGAGTTTAGCTTTCCCAGCATCAAGCTGTTTGGATGCACCATCTCGCCCCTGGGCCTCTGTTGCTAAGGCCGCCTTCAGATCCGGCTGATCCACATTCGGGATCTCCGTCTGGACGAAGTCGTGGAGGACCAGCGTTTGGAGGACCACTGAGGCCTTGTTACTAGCAACGGCGACCAGTAGATGAGTCAAGTCTCCTTTTCTGTTTCCTATCGCGATCAACACTTGATCCTTAAGATTGGTTTGGAGAACCTTTTGAGCGTCGTGGAGTCTCCTTGTCGGTATCCGACCGAGTATCTTATTGAATCCGAGTCCACCGGTTCTCACGTCATTAATGCCGAAACCGGTCTCCAAGATCTGGTTGATTAGCCCGATTGTCTTCTTCGCGTCTTCAACCTCTCTTTCCAGCTTTTCGATCCTCGATTGTGATTCTCGATACTCGTTCCTGATCTGGTCCAATTGTTTCCAGCACTCGTCGAGTTTCCTACCTGGGTCTTTCATAGGTTCGACATTGTTCCTAGCTTTTCTGGGGACTCCTAGGAGCCGGATTGTATGGAGGGTTTCA
>VBBA01000312.1 GCA_005888675.1 Candidatus Bathyarchaeota archaeon
TACGAAGTCGATCGTGGTGGCGATCTCAGGCTCGATCGGTCTTGCGCTGCTTCCGACGGTTGCTGCGAACATTTCAAGGGGCTCCGAGGAGTCCGTTTCCAGCTTGTATAATCTATCAATCAGGTCCTCGATCCTTCTGGCCTCGGTCCCCTCGCTAGTGTTCTTCCTGGCACCTGGAGTCGCTTTGACGCTTATCTCATCTGAATACGCGACAAACGCTTCTTCAGCCC
>VBBA01000313.1 GCA_005888675.1 Candidatus Bathyarchaeota archaeon
TCTGTCTTGGGGTGGTCGTCTCAAGACCGAAGTTGCAGCTCTTGCCATGCCACTAATTGCGGTGACTCTAGCTGCGTCGGTCGGTGAATTGGTAATCGTCCGGGGCCTAAGTCCATACCTCGCTGTCGGTGTGTCACTCTTGGTACTTCTCACCCTATCACTAATCCTCAAGGCACTCACAGTGACTGAGATCGGCTCTATGGTGAAACTTGCTATACAAACGGTCAGCCCAATCATGTCATGGAGGAGACGAGGATCTGATCTGCCGTTGCGGCCTGTCGCTTCTGAAGAGGAGCAGAATCCAACGGTAAGCTGAAAGACTCAATAATTTTTCGTCAGAACGAGTGTTACTCGTCCATTTTCGGATCCTGACCCGGCTCTGCTCTCTGGATGTTCAATGTCTTGTTGTCTATGACAAGTCGCGGCGTCTTGAGGATCTGATCATGATCCTCTGCGACCGGGTCGATGTCAGAGCAGACACGGTGCCAATGTTCCGGGACCGTCGCGTAGGTCGGTTCCAGTATTGCCCAGTATCGTGAGTAGTGGAATGCCTTCATGCCGACGTTGAAGAGCATCATGTATGCCTCGCCGATGGATCGTTCGTCGACTGATGAGACATGATCCTTGAAGCAAAGCATTAGCCGTTCCTTGTGACCCTTCAACCGCTTCGTTCTCGCCAGAACCCAGTTAGGCCATTCACCGATGACCTCCTCCTTTGCCAAGTTACATAGCGGGCAAGATTCATGCTTAGACAATTGTTTGAGACTCCTTGCTTCTGTTGTATGATTCGTTGATCTGTAGCGAGTGCGCCACTGTAGGATGTGGTGCGAGGGCGATCGTGCTTTAGAAGGTTACGAATTTCTGATATTTTCGGAATAGAATTTTCAATCGCAGTATTTCTATCAATAGAAACGAGCAGGAACGGATACACGATCGTACCGACTCAGGAAATCTAGGATGAACGCATACTCCACTGCAGATTCCTATGCCATTTTTGAATTCTCAAAAGTCAATCTAGACGTTTCAAGATAATCGTCCTGGCCTCTCACATCGAGTAGAGTGGAATTGCGAATTAAAGGGGCTTCCCGCATTTCCCGCAATAGATCGCATCCTCATTCTCAAGGTAGCCGCAATTCCGGCATTTCACTTTGATAACTGATCCACTTTGAAGCGGGTTCGCTCCAAATCCTTGCCTCAAGCCCTCGCCAGCGGCCTCTGAGACTCGCTCAATCGCGGGTGATGCCTCAGACGCCACATACGAAGTCACTGGCCTGATCAACCCAAGTCTCAACGCTACCCCTCCAACACCTAAGAGAATCATCCCGACTACAGCGGTACCGAAGGCTGAACTCATCCGGGCCTGGGTTGCTGCGAAGTCAAACGGGTTTGAGGAAGGCGCCGTCAGAGTCGTTGCCGCCACTAGGAAGAGGATTATCCCGATGACAACCAGTACTGCCCCAATGGCTG
>VBBA01000141.1 GCA_005888675.1 Candidatus Bathyarchaeota archaeon
GAGGGGAACGTCTACAATATTTCGCCAGGCAATCCTATCACCAACAAAGATCTTGCGGACATGCTGCAAGCTATGATCGGGTTCAAGGGGAAGATACTCTACAACTCCTACCCGCCAGGCTATCCCCAGAGACCCAAATCCCAAGATCCACAATACCTAGTCCTGGATAGCTCGAAGATCTCAAGGGAATTAGGATGGAGGCCGAGTCACACTTTGAAACAGGGTTTGAAGTCTACCGTCGATCTCTGGCGAAGAGTCCCATCTGGAAAGGTATTACAGCCGAATCTTGTCTAATTCGTAGTGCTACGGCGTCCGATCGGCCTCATCTTCCTCTTCCGGATCACGCTCTAAGGCAATGAAGCCGATGTACTTGCACGCATCGCAATAGTACTTCTCCGGAAGGATCCAGCCTTCCAACTGACTCCGTGTTCTTCTGACCCGGCTACCACAGACTGGGCATGTAAGCGGGCTCTTCTGTCCACGCTTCATCATGCCCAGAACCTCCCGTAACGTCGACAGCGACATAGTCTCACGCCCTAGTGAAGTTCGATGCTGGCTTCTGGGAAGCCATATTCAGTAAGGACCTTCTTGACCTTCTCCCGATGATCCCCTTGCAGAATTATCGCGTTGTTCTTGGAAGTCCCGCCGCATGCACAATGGGTCTTCAGTTTTGTAGCGAGATCGCCAAGGTCAACACTCTTTCCATCGATGCCTTCTACGATTGTCGCTGGCTTGCCCCACTTTCGCATTTCCAGCCGGACCTTTACGGTCTGCTGTTCCATGCTGATAGTGCCGCAAACGCACAGATCCTTTGGGAGGCCACAGGTAGAACAAACGTCCGCCATTTAGGCGTCTGAGACCTCGTGATATTCGTCCATCAATCAGATAGGGAGGTCTTGATTATTTAAGGGTGCCCTCACAAAAGCATGCAATGCGGCGCTGCTAGACTCCGAGATTCAGGAAGAATAGGAACCAGAATAGCCATGCCACGAATAATCCGGCAATGATCGTAGGCTTTTCATTCATGAGCTACTAAATGTGCGGTCTGAGATATTGTAGGAATCGTAACCAAGAATCGTTTCTTTGGGTGACCCATTCCTTCGGTTCTTAGAATGGCAATCTAACCCGACCGGAAGACGGGTTTTCTTTGGGTATGGCTGGATAGCCAGAATAGCCCAATTCTATCCGATTTGAGAGCTTCTAGCCGATAAATTCATAATCGGTAAATACAGGATGGAGAGATTGGCATTTACTATGAGCGACAGAATAGTTCTGTCTGTAGAGCTCGAATTTCTCAACAAGTATCTGTTTAACGCTTTGAAGAGGAGCCTCTACAATGCGACGCCGAAGCGAAAGTTGGAGATTATCTACTACTATTCACGTGATCCCAGGGTTAAATTCTCGATCGCGATTTCAGGATATAGTACGACACCAGCACCCGCTCCGCAATGGAGCACTGTATTCAACAACGCTCAGGCAATGCGCCACTATCTCAGATAATACGGTAAATCAGGCGTTTAGGCCAAGGGATTCCTTCAAGCCCTTGTACCTGTTCCGAACTGTAACCTCGGTAACGTTTGCTATCTCCGCAATTTCTTTCTGAGTCTTCTTCTCAGACTCTAAAACACATGCAACATAAAGAGCTGCAGCAGCGAGACCCATCGGATCCTTCCCAGCTACTACTCCCTTCTTCTTCGCATCTTTCAGTACACGAATCGCGGTCTGTTGAGTTTGCATGGATATCTCGGCTCTGCTGGCAATCTTGGATACGCACCTGACGGGATCTTCAACCGGCATTGTCATTCCCAGTTCTCGAAGCAACAGACGATAACATCGGGCGACGTCCTTCTTCTTTATCCTACTAGCGGCTGAGACCTCCTTCAGGGTTCGTGGGGTTTCGGAGGATCTGCAGGCAGCGTACAATGATGCGGCGGCAATTGCCGCGATCGATCTACCTCGGACCAGACCGCTATCCAAAGCTTTCCGGTACACTATAGCGCCAGACTCTTTGATCGGATTCGGGACATGAAGCTTGTCAGTGAGGCGATCGAGTTCCGCCATTGCCTGTGCAAGGTTGCGATCCGCAGAGGAATGCACTCTAGTCCTGATCTGCCATTTGCGAAGCCGCAACATCTCCATCCTGGTCTCAGGGGAAAGCTGCCGGCCATATGCGTCTCGGTTAACACGATCGATTACTGTGGACAGTCCCTTGTCATGAATCGCGAATGATGTCGGTATACCGACACGGCCTCTCTCGTCCTTCTCTTCCTTGGTGAAAGCGCGCCATTCAGGGCCGCGACTCATGAGATTCTGTGATAAAACAAGTCCGCAATCTTGGCAAATTGTCTCGCCCTGGTCAAAGTCTTCAATGAGGTTAAGGCTACTGCACTCTGGACAAACGTGCACTTTTGGCGGTTTGGCAGCGGGTGACGGGATGCTCATGAGTATTCCAAGTTACCTTGCCTATACCTCGCTACGCTAGGAAGTCGTCTTTCTAGTGAGTGGCCAGACAAGGAAGTGAAATTCGATGGCTGAATAGGATATATAAGTATTGCGACAATAATATAAGCAAGCTGCGGTTCTAGCTGCAAACCTCATATTGCCACCTGACCGTTGCAGCGAACTTTGTAGCCCGGTGGTGTAGCGGCCTAGCATAGCATGGACACTTCACGCATTAGTGGCCAGATAACTCATGTTTGTGGAGTGTTCCTAGCCGGCTCTGGATCCCTGTCGTGGTAGGGGTAACCTGCTGACGGGAGTTCGAATCTCCCCCGGGCTACCAGAGGCCGGCCTCGAATATACCCGATTCCGAGGTAACTTCTCTCCCTGGGCCAAGTGGTAAAACGAAACCTCGCCCCAGTCACTCGCCTCGTCAAGAAGATAGAACGGTCGATTAGAGAAACTCCCCTGGTTTCTACGTGGCGGAGCCAGTTTTGCAATGTCATTACGGAGAGTCAGTTAGCTGGACGAAGAACTAGCCTTCCTACATGATGCGAGCCCAAAGCATGGTGGGCGTCAACGATTCGGTCAAGCGAGAATATCTCGTCAAGGTGCACCTGGAAAGGCCCCGCTTCGATCAACTTGTTGAGCCTGTCCATCAATCCTCGATCCATGTTCTCGGGATCCTTGTTGACTATGTAAGGGGGCAGGAGCTTGACATTGGATGGTATCTTGGGCGGCTTCACTCCGACTGGGTGCGCCACACGCCCGCCTTCGGCCATGGCAGTGAGAGCCTTTTCAGCCGGCTCTCCACCAACTGTGAGGAATGCCGCGTCGAAACCATCGGGGGCGTATTCTCGAGCTGAGAGCGCAACATCTCCAGTGTGCCCTTCGACGACGCCTTTGGCACCCAACCTCTCAGCAAGAGCCACTCCGTCATCTTGTGAGGCTACTGCAAACACATGTGCTCCCATCCGTGTTGCGAATTGAACTGCCAAATGCCCAACTGTGCCGCTCGCCCCGACGATAATCAATTTTTCATCCGGCTTCAGGTGCAAAATGTCATCGAGTCCCTTTAGGGCAGTGGCACCCCCAATAACCAAAGCACTTGCCTGTTCCAACGTTAGATTAGAGGGGATCCGCCAAGCTTGCTCCGCATTCACCGCCGCATATTGGGCGTGGAATCCAGCTTTTGGGTTTCTTTGCCAGATAAAACCGTAGATCGAATCTCCATTCTGGAACCCGCTAACTTTTTCCCCTACATCTACGATTTTACCGGCTCCTTCGGAACCAAGCACGACAGGGAATCTTGTCTGGATCTTGTACAAATTGGCCATTGCACCTTCACGCTCGAGCTGGTCCCAGATGCCCACGCCAGCAGATTTGACTTGAATCAAAATCTGATCCGGTTTAGTTTCTGGCACCGGAAGCGTCCTGACCGTAAGTACTTCAGGACCCCCGAATCGGTCTATCACAACTGCACGCATCTCATCGCTAGGAATCATATCTATCTCAACAGTCTCCAAGTATCTCGGAACGTAATATTCACTTGTTGAACTCGATTAAGCAAACATGAAAACGTGGATAAATTGGACGAGCTTGACGTAAGAATATTCAGGGCCCTCCTCACGGACAACATCAGCGCTCCTTTCTCCCCCCATCTCAAAACCTCGTTGAGGGGAGTGGCCCGGAAGCTCAACGTTGACGATGTAACCGTTAGAAACCGGTTCAAACGTTTCCAAGACCAAGGCTTCCTATCAGGCTGGAGACTTCTTCCCAATCCTACCCTGTTCGGCTACAGAATGATGAACGTTCTAGTTGACACTCCGCCAAAGTCTCCAAAGAGCCTCATGATGGCGAAGCTAGAGCTCATCCGTGGCACCGTAGTGTTACTAGATTACCAGGGAGATTCGCTGGGCATAGTTCTCTTCTATGAAAGTGACCAATCACTGTCACAAACCATAGAGCTAATTTCGAAGATCACAAGCGCGAAGAAGATTATTCAGTTTCGCGCGATCCTGCCGATCGGACAAGCGAGCCGCTTTACTGATGCCGACTGGGCGATCATACGCAATATGGAACATGACGCGTGGAAATCGCACGTGAAGGTTGCAAAAGAACTTGGATACACGGCTAGAACAGTGAAGAACAGACTAGAAAGACTCGAACGCCAAAATGCTCTCGTAATACCACCGGCACTTGATATTGCGTCCATCGATCGGATGATCGGCTTAGTACTCTACTACTCTTACACTAGTCGCGAGATGAAAGAGGCGGTCGATCGGACACTACTCTCGCATTTTGACGGCAATTACCTATGGGCTCGACTAACCGATCCTGAAGGAGCCTATCTGATCCTCTTGGCCCCTACGATGGCGTCAGTCAAACGATATCAAGAATGGACCAGACAGCAACCGGGAGTCGCTAGCGCAAGGGCTGAGATCATTGTCGAGAGTATCAACCTGTGGGAAAAGACCAGCGAGCTATTCCAATAACAGACTCTGCTGAAACCCATCTAAAGGCCTAAAACGATTCAAGCAAGCGAACACCAAATGGCTGAAGAAAATCCGACTAAAACGGTTTCTTCGAACTAACTGGGGTAGAGTAAAGGGAATTAGATTATCGCCAAAGCGACTGATCGACTTTTTAATAATTTTTAGCATGATCTCAACGCTGGGGACCAAAATCGCCCATTTTGAGCTCAGTTTGCCAATCGGAGCACACTTTTTCTGGCCCCCGATGTCTTCCTCATGAATTTCCGCTATGTTTAAATGAATAAACCCGTTTCCGCAAAATGCTATTCTCACATTTTGAGCGATTAACTGCAGATCTCGCTCATTTTGAGGCGCAGTAGAAAGTTAAGTTGGAAAAAAGGGGGGGTAGATTGTGAAGTTTCAAGACGTGAAAGAGACATTCCGAGAGGGATTCACGGTCGTGCCTCTTAGTCGGTTACTCGAGGGATATCTTCTCTTCGGCCCCCGTAATCCATAATCTTCGAATGATTATTCCTGTGATCATGCCTCCTATGTGCGCGAATAATCCTCCGCCCGCGAAGATGTCCAGCCCGGCTACGAGAATTAGGATGATCGCGATCTTCAGCCCCGCTGCAGCTCCAAGAATCCCATAGACAGCCCCTGAAGCGCCTACTCCGAACACTCCAGCATCTGGACCAACAAGCGCGTAAGCGGCGAGAAATGACAGGTTCCCGGCGATTCCGGTCAAGAAGAAGATCTCCATCCACTTTACACGATTATTCAGCTGTTCCTCCAAAACGTAGCCGAAGATTAGAAGGAAGAATATGTTCGATGCTAGGTGCAAAGGTCCCGCATGGAGAAAAATCGAGGTTACGATAGTCCAAGGAATCCATGGCCAGCCCGGCTGCATCAGGATACATGGATTGCATTGCACGAGCGATTCTTGAAAAACCAGAGGTGCGCTATAGACGGGATTGAGAAAGTCTTGAGCGACGAAAGAGAGAAGCACGTATACTACGATAAGAATTATCGAAAAGAGTATTGTTGGCGACGTGACAATTCGAGAAAGAATGTCCTGATTTTCCCCGTTCGGTGAACCTGTCCGAGACACGACGAATTCGAGGACGAGCGATGCCTAATTACTGTTTTCCTAACTTGGCACCGAATCAGTCGTTGACATTCATCTGGTAATCTCGACGGTCCTTCCGCGGCGACTTGAGGCTATTGCCAGAGACAAGACAATGAGTGTTCCTACTGCGATGAGCCACATTGGCACCCCGTATCCAAGTATTCCGAACCCGGACCTCCAGAATCTAACATCCAAGACTCTTGCTAATCCAGCATAAAACCAAGCCACAACGACTCCAGTCAGGAGCATGATTGCAAAGATGAGTCTGCCTGCGCCGCGACCTGAACCTTCAGCCCGTGAATGTTTTGCAAGATACGACTCCACCTGCGGATCATAATCGAGTATCTGCTCGACCTGCAAACTCCGGTTCATACTATCAAGGATCTCATCAGCAGAAACCCTCGTCTTTTCCTTAGGCTCATAATCGAAGCTGAATCTTCTCCCACCCGGAAGACGCGACCTCTGGTCGCTCAAGCCCTCTAGACACCTAACATACAACTGCCTTACCCAGCGATTTGGGAATGAGAGTACCCTCAACCCAAGTGAGAGGAGACGACGTCAAGGTAGTACCTTGACCCTTGGCTACGTACCTCATTTTATTGGTGTTTCATAGGTTCTGGTCCAAAAATGAAGCCCAGTCCCCTCCTGACCCCAAGAAGCATGTATGGCAGTCCTGCTAACGCTAGCGATAATCTTCATCGTAATCGCTTTCGTGAGGGTGGATCCTAGGCGCTCGAAGGACAGTCTGGTTCTCGTAGGACATTGAAAAATTCCTGATCGTTCTCCTCGTCGTCTCAGTACTCGCTGTCGTAGTCCTAAACATCTAGCATCGCTAGAAAGGAGGAGTCAGCTCAGGGCCCAATCCAAGAGAACCAGTTGGGACTTCCACACCATATCAGTAGAGCCATAGACGGTGACCGTAGCTACTGATGACGCTCGTTGCGACTGGTGTGAAGGAATAATCAGACAGTGTGAGCATCAAAGAAGTAATCCAGGAACAACCCAACCTTCACTTGAGGCTCAAATTTGTGCACAGCGACAAGCAGGGCAACGAGATATGCCCCGACATAGAAGACTAGAGAATCGTAGCAACCATTTCTCTCACGCCACATTCGCATCAGCGCCCAAGACTTACTTAGCCGGATCCGAGCTTCTTGTTCCTGTTGGCACTTCAAGGTTTATCCGGAATCGTCAAGTCTCTTACTTGGTCCAAGCATGCCTGATAGTGCTAGAAGGAATTTCAAGCGGGTCGCGATGGGAGGAACGTTCGATGTCTTGCACAAAGGGCATGCAGCGCTTCTATCGCGTGCCTTCGAGATTGGAGACAATGTCACAATCGGTGTCACAAGCGATGATCTTATTCAAAGACTGCCCAAAGATCATCCTGTACGACCCTACGCAGAGAGAGTCGATGGACTCAGAAGGTTCTTGGGAGAACGCAACTGGTCCGACCGAGCGAACATTGCACGACTAAAGGACAAGTGGGGTCCGACCGTCTTGGAAAGAGACATGGAGGCGATCGTAGTCACTCAGGACACAAGGGCCAGCGCGGATGAGATCAACAAGCTACGAAAAGAGAAAGGTCTGCCTCCATTACACGTCGAGATCGTCGACTTGATCCTTGCGCAAGACGGACGGCCAATTTCGACTACCCGAATTCACCGTGAAGAAATAGATCCTCAAGGGAGGATCAGGAAAAGAGCTCAGAATCCTTGATCTGGGCTATTGAATTATTGGCCTCTCAATCTTCTGGGGCTGGCTTGCTGAGGAATAGACGGAGAGCATATTCTCCAGTTCCCGAATGAAGCTCGAGCTCACATGCCACTTTGACTCACGCTTCTCGATGAACCCCGCTCCGACCAGACCATGAATCATATTGTAAAATTGTCCTACGCTCATCCTTCTTGACGATATCCAATCCTTCCATGCCTGTATCGGCAATCCCATCGGCTCGGCCCGACGGACTTCCTGCCAGAAACTGTGCGCTTCACCGGCCAAAAAGTCACTCTTCCAAAACACGCGTCGGAACAGGTCTTGCGGATTGGAAGGAGTATTTCCCGCCCTGAAAAGCACGGTCGTTCGTGGATCCGAAGGTCTTCGTGTTGGTTTACGCGGCATAATTCTTCAATCTCTCTGTTTCTTCCAGGTGTATTCATAGTGTTTAATGCTTATGGCTAGCCAAATCCAAGGTGGTATCGGAATCGAGAACTAGGGAGTGTTCCGATTGCCGAAGTTCGCTCGCATGTACTTCATCATTACTTCGTCCTCATCATGAAAGTCAAAGTAGTTCCCTCTGGACCCTGGAAGCTTGTGCCCCATCAATGCCTCTTTGGTGTCCTCGTCGATCTGTGGTGTCGCGTTCAGGACCTTCCTGAAGCTCTTGCGGAAGCAGTGGACCCATATTGACTCGGGTTTGATCCCTGTTCTTCTCGCCACGTTCTTTACGATCATCCACACGCTTTCCCTCCTTAGTCTAGACTCCGGACCACCGGTTCTTTCGGTCACAAAGATCGGGTCCGATAATTGCGGGATCCATCCACCCCTTGTCCTCATATCCAAGTAGTCTCTCAACGACTCGGCAGCCTCTTGCTGAAGTCCCGTCATATAGTATGAGAGTCCGTACAGGTTGAGCTTCGTATCCATGGCCGGGGACACTTTGATCCTTATCGGAACTCTGATTTCCGGGTACAATTGATCTTTGACCAATCCAAAGTTCCAGTTGCAGAGGCAGCTGACGCGTACTCCTGCCTGGAATAGGCATAGCATTATTCGCCATCCTGTAAACATCCATCTTGTTGGGAATGTATTCGTAGATCACTTTCTTTCGGACAGGCGACCGAATCCGTTCGGCTCGCTTGAATTCGAGCTTTCTATCGTTCGCCTCCATGAATCCTTTCATGGTAATCATGATCTGTTTTGCCCAGACGGCTTTGCCCTTCTGAAGGTACCAATTGGCCACCCTGCGGGTGAGAAGTTTCACGTTCCGCTCATCAAGCTTGAGCAGCTCCGATGGTTCCTCGAGGCCACCCGCTTGCAAGATTTTCTCGAGCTGGTAGAGCTTCTTCTCCCTGGTTTCTTCGGAAGTGTAAGAGTCAATCCAGTCTGCGACTGGCGGATATTTCAAAAGCCAAGAGAAGCTCTTCTCACTGGACACGTATCTTCCCCGAAGATCCCTGGAGTAAGCATGCTTCTTGGGAGCTAGAGCTTCGGATCGTAACACTTCGAAGGCGACTTCGGACATTACAAGACTCTCCTTGCGCCGCCCGTAGGCAACATAAGCTTACTCTCGGTCTACTCCGAATGTATTCTATGATACTTTCGGGTAGTTGGCTAGAAGACCGCTGGGCTCATTCAACTCGTTGAGTCCAGCATCTGGCGTCAGAACCACTTAGATTGACAAGTTTCGGATGCATTTCTCTATCCTTCGTCCCCTCCAATTTTTTGGAGAGTTGACATATCTCCAATTAATTGGAGACTTGCATTTCTTCCTCGAAACCGTCAGGTGTAGCGAGTCTCTGGTCGCTTTGACTGCGTAGTTGTTGGTTGCTGTCCTTGCTGTTGATCCGCTGGCATACCGATCGGAGGTAATGGAGGCGGTATTCCTAGGCTTTCCGAGAGGAGTATGTCCTCGGCCATTGCAATGCTTGAGACTGCTTGGATGACTGGTGTTGGTGGAGGCTTGTTTTGCTTGTGATCCTCGACCATCTTCTGAATCTCGGGCTTATCCCCGTTGACCTGGGCACGTCCTTTGACGCTTAACTGGGCTACTGAAGGAGTATAGTTGACTGTGAAGACGAAGGGAGCTTCCGCGGTCGATTCATTTTTTTGATCAAGTCCTATTATGTTGATGTTTACGGCGATTTGGACTTGCGCTGGGAGAGGAGTTTCATGGCTCCAAAATCGTTCTCCGGTCATGTTCGTCACTTGAACAGTGATTCTCAGCAATACAGTGTTAGGCCTTC
The DNA here is from genome assembly GCA_005888675.1 of Candidatus Bathyarchaeota archaeon. Lineage (GTDB taxonomy): Archaea > Thermoproteota > Bathyarchaeia > 40CM-2-53-6 > 40CM-2-53-6 > BA-13. The sequence continues at coordinate 10,005 of VBBA01000141.1, forward strand.
GATTGACGTGGGTTCGAGCGTGGTATTATGGCTTCTTCCAGCTTGGCGGTAATTCTCTCCTGGGCTAGTATTGCTCTTGGCGCCCGTTGGACTATGAGTTTTCGTCCGTCGATCCTTACGGCGATGACGTCTCCTTCCTTGAAGGGAAAGCTGGAGTCATCAGTTAGCTTCGTTGGCAAATAGATCCTGGGTGATCGATAAGCCATGCCTTCCATCCTAGCCGCCTTTTTCGCGACCGCGAATTTCGTTACGATTTTCTTAACCAATTTCCTCGCCATTTCCCTATGCGAATGTTACGGTAATCGACCACGCATTTACCTCTTGAACCATTTTTAGACCTTGTGGACTTGGACGTGATGATCCCATGTCATCCAAGAAAATGGAGAGTCAAAGCTTAGAGGATTTCTGGCAGCTGCTCGAACGATTGAAGCTGGAGCCTCGCCGAGGTTGGGAGGAGAAGCTTCGATTGAGCCATGTTGAGTCCGTTGCCGACCATTCCTACGGCGTCGCCATGTTGTGCTTGTTTCAGGCGTGGAGCCGGGGTGGATACGATCTCGAACGTCTGCTGAAGCTCGCATTGATCCATGATTTGGATGAAGCAATCACTGGAGATTTGACTCCGGAAGACAAGCGGAGGCTTGGGCTTGGAGAGGTTTTGAGGAGAAAGAGATTGGCGGGGAAAAGGATTGCAGATTCACTTCCTGAAAAAGCTCGATCAGACTGGCTGGAACTGTGGACAGATCTTCGGCTTAGACGAAGTAAAGAGGCGAGACTGGTAAAGGACTTGGATCAAGTGGAGATGGCTCTGCAAGCGAATGCGTATTCAAAGGGAAAGGTGGACAAGTCTCGCAGACCTCAGGTTCAGGAGTTTTGCGAATCGGCCCTGCGTGGGGTGAAGAACCGGGAGTTGCGAAGAGTTGTCGAGAGAATTGGAGGGGAGAAGAGAGTTCGGCCTAAGCGATGACTTTGGCGAACTCGACGCGGGCTTTGGCGGCTTTTAGGAGGTTTTCCTTGGGGAACAGCGGCTTGTAGTCTCGTGTGAGTATGGACACGTATTCCGAGATTTCGTCCTCGCTCATATATTGGAACATGTATCCGCCGTTATACGGTGAAGGCTCTCCATCTCGTTTCAGGAATTCGATGTGCATCAAAGGATCGCCTCGTTTGATCGTTATCGGTTGCCTTTCATTGC
>VBBA01000314.1 GCA_005888675.1 Candidatus Bathyarchaeota archaeon
TAGGTCCTTCTGTTTCAAGATCTCCTTGGATTGCTCACGTAGAATCTGTTTGGCCAAGGTCCCCCAATCTCACCAATTGCAAGGGGCCCTTATATCGTTCTCACGGGATTCTGACATCAGTAAGATCACATGCCAGAGATAAAATGGCAGGACTGGAGCAAGGACGCCTTTGAAAAGGCGAAACTCGAACAGAAGCCGATACTGCTGGATATTTTCGGCTCATGGTGTCACTGGTGCCACGTGATGGACAAGACGTCCTACTCCGACCCAGCCGTGGCCGACTTTGTGAACAAGAACTTCGTCGCGGTCAGAGTGGACACGGACAAAAGGCCAGATGTGAATCGACGCTACAACATGGGCGGCTGGCCAAGCACCGTATTCCTCGACTCTGAAGGGAAAGTGATCACCGGAGGCACCTACATCCCGCCTCAACAAATGCGCGAAGTACTACGATCCGTGACTGATCTCTATCAAAAGTCGAAGGGAAAAATTAGAAGCAAACTTGGACCGGTCAATATTCCAAAGCCCACAAAGGAGGAGTTGACTGAGAGGCTCATCCGGGACATCTCCACCACAATGGCAGTCAACTTCGACATCGACTATGGAGGATTCGGATTCGAGCCAAAGTTCCTACACACAGAGGCTCTTGAACTTGCTCTCCTGCGTTTTCATTATAATGACGAGAAGGAAATGATGACGGTCGCGTCAAGGACGTTGGACAAGATGGGTAAGGGAGGCGTCTACGACACGGTCGAAGGTGGTTTCTTCCGTTACTCTACTACGCGGGATTGGAGTATTCCACATTTCGAGAAGATGGCTGAAGATAACGCGAAACTATTGGCAGTCTATCTGCATGCATACCAGTTGACGAGTAATCCTTTCTACAAAGAGGTGGCGGAAGGGATTATTCGATATGTCGATAATGTTCTGACGGATCGGTTGAAGCCCGGGTTTTACGGGAGCCAGGATGCCGACGAGGAATACTACAAACTGGATAGAGAAGCAAGGATGAAACATGCCGCACCAAAGATTGATCAAACTATCTATACGAACTTCAATGCACTCTTCATTTCGTCCTATCTGCTCGGCGGTTTAGTCCTGAAGAGACCGGATCTTTCAAAGTTCGCAATTCAAGCGCTAGACAATTTACTAGAAGCGAATCTGAAGGGAGACGGCTTGTTGTCCCATTACAACAGAGGGGATGCTCCGACCGGACTCTTGG
>VBBA01000142.1 GCA_005888675.1 Candidatus Bathyarchaeota archaeon
TGCCAATGAAGTACCAGAGAAAGGATGAGACTATAGCAATTATCACGACGGCTGGGACAAAGTAGCTAGCAATCCTGTCTGCCAGCTTTTGGAGGGGAGCCCGTCCCATCTGTGCTTCTCCTACGAGTTTGACAATCTGTGCAAGGACTGTATCCTGTCCGACCTTGGACGCCCGAACTTTCAGCATACCAGTCTTGTTGACAGTGGCTCCGATTACCTCGTCCCCGGATTTCTTGTCCCTAGGCATACTTTCCCCGGTTATCATAGACTCGTCAACGGCAGAACCACCCTCTACAACCACTCCGTCTACGGGAATCCTTTCGCCAGGTCGTACTATGATGATGTCCCCGGGCTGAACCCGCTCAACTGGCACCTCGACCTCTCGTCCGTCCCTGAGGATCTTAGCAATCTGTGGCTGCAGACTGACCAGTTTTCTCACAGCCTCTGAAGCCTTCCGTTTCGTAATGTGGTCCAGAAGGTTACCAGTCTGTATGAGGGTGATAATTACGGCGGCAGTCTCATAGTAGGTAGTCTGGGACAGACTGCCGAAGAATCCCGGGGCGAACGTCACGATAACACTGTACAACCATGCGGCCGTGGAGCCCAGAGCTATCAATAGGTCCATGTTTCCGGCCTTCATCCTTAGTGCGTCGTAGCTTCCTCGATAGAATCGTGCTCCGACGATAAATTGGACCGGCAGAGAGAGTAGGAAGAGGAGGTAATTGTTCAGCTTCATGTCCGTAATAATTGGCAAGTAGCTGAGTAGGATGATCGGAATTGTGAGAATGGCGCCGAAAGCGACCAGTATTTTCAACCGGCTTAGTGCCAGCTCTGGCGCTTGGAATTGTTGTAGGCATGACTCGCTGCAGAAGTAGTAGGTTATCCCGTTGCGGGCTACCTTCAAGGCACGTGGGGATTCCTCCACGTACATACCGCAAATCGGGTCTGTCGCCATGATTCAGTAGGAAAGAGGCTGTCTTGTTATTTGAAGAATCGCTTCAGCCCGGAACAGAATCGGACGGCCTAGTCACAGAATCTGAGCAGGCAAACTTGGAGATGCTTCATTGAAGGCTTGCGCTCTTCGCGATTGGTGGCGGCCTCGTCCACGTCAACGCAAGGATACCGCTCGCAATGCCCAGGACAAGCCCTACTAGGAGCCCTCCCATTCCTCCGAGGATACTAACGACCGAGAACGTCAGAATGATCGCTCCCCAGAGCTGACTTTCAGAAGGCCGACTGTAAAGCATTGCTGAACCCAAAAGCACGATCGCACCTGAGGCAAGTCCTAGGACTGTAAGAGCAGGGGCAAAACTCATCATCATTCCCATACTCATTCCTCCGTTCATTCCCGACATCATACCAGCCATTCCGCTCATGTTATCCATCATGCCAGCCACCCCGAAGGTGAACATCGACATTACGACGGCTCCCAACAAAATGAAGATCCCTGCGATCAGACCTAGAATGAAGGGCGCAAATGGTTTCTGTCCGACGCCTAAGCCCGCCATACTACTCACTCACATCATTCATGGTCCGCACACTACTTGAATCCTCTGTCCGTCAACAAATACCACGTCTAGAGTGCCCATCGGCTTCTGAACTCCGTCTACGATGATGTATGCTCTGTGACCGGGGTCCACTGGATGATTCAGCACTTGGTTTGAGTCTAGGCGCTGGCCCCAGATAGCGAGAAGCTCTTGAAGGGTAAAGTCATGGACGGTATTCGATTCTTCGTGAATTTGGCCGGAGGTATCGTGAGTGTGCAAGGGGGACATTCCTTCCATGCCGTATTGGTCCAACGAATGATCCTTCCAGAGGCTCGGGTCTATTCCGATCCGGGCTGGAACCGTCACCGGACTTCCGTTTATCGTCACAGAAAGCTGAGGGTGCCAGTGCATCCTCATCGTGTTGGCCGCGGCAAGCTCCGAGGCCGCGTAGGAAATTCCGATCACAGCAAGCGTGAACAATGCCAATATCGCAAGATTCCCCCGACGATGACTCTTGAAGACTGAAGCCCTAGCAAAAGTTTGGGTCGGTCTGACTAGAGATCCGGGTTGCTTGGGATGCACTCTGTCATAATGCCCCTTAAGATTCTCCTTTTTGACCGAAGCTCCGCAGAAAGGACATTGCTCGGTTTCCATGAATTCAGATCTTTGATTCCTGAACAAAAAGCTTGCCTAAACTCAAGAATTTTCTTCTGAGGTATTTGCCTCCGAACATTCCCCCGTATGTGAACATAGACGCCGAGAACAGGCCTGCGCTGATGATGCAAAGCAAGATAGGGAATACCAATGCATCACTGGCATAGCTTATGGCGAAAATGACGTGAACTATGATGACCATTGCCGCAAAGCTCCAGGTCATTCCAACTAGAATCCCTGTTCGAAGATAATAAGCCAGTCCAGCGAAAGCAATTAGGCCAATCAATAAGAAATCATTCAGCACAAATGCCCTCGTGCTCACAACCCACCAGTACTGGTAGCTCTCAAGATTGCTTGTTATCAAGCTGGCCAGCACACCTAGAAAGAGGAGGGCAATGGATGGGCGGTCAACTACAGCTCTTCTCAGCCTCATCGGAACTATCCGCGACCCGAAGAAAAGTCCGAGCGCGGCCAAGAGGGCGATCTCAACACCTTTTGAAAATGTTCCAAGAGACTCGACTGATTCTGGCTCAAGCGAGAACGGAGGAGGGATTATTCTGGTTATGATGTACAGTTCTATGAAGACCAAAGTGAGTGCGACCCCGACCCACCAGAGCAGCTTCTCGCGACGACGGGCCAGTGGAATTGCTCCCACTTGAATTGCTCCTGATATCACGAAGAAGCCGGCGGATAGCGGCTCGCTCAAGTGTTCTAGCACAGCCAACCAATGCAGCAGTCCATCTGCGTACAGCAGAGTCAAGCCGGCCACTAGGCCGATTCCTTGAACGGATCGGAGTGATCCACGATAACTGAGGATAATGCCGCCCAACGCGATTGGCGGACCCAAGAGCGCGAAGGCTAAGGAGATGGGAGAGTGAATAGGCACGACCTCCTGACCGCCATGGCCATGACTTGAGAGGGCTGACGGGGCCGGTGCAGCCATGATGTCTGTCAAAAGAACTCCGATTGCAAGGACGACACCCAGCACAATCAACACCTTCCCCAACCGGTTCTTCCAATTACCCAGAATCCTTCACCATGTTATCCCATTCCTGTCACGGCTCATATCAAACCCCAACCCTTGAACATAACAAGAGGATCCTATTGGACCTCAAATGGGAAAAGGTTGCAGGAGGGACTTAGATGAGGATTACTTTCCCTACTCTTCCAGGCAACAATCAATAACTTGTAAATTTCTGCGTTGTGCGTCAAATCGGACAATTATGGAGTTGCCTGTTCGATTCTCTACTGAGAGTTCGCCTAGAGTCACGGAACACTTAGGGCCCACTCGAGGGTGTTTTTGGGTTTTCTGTGGGGACTAGTGCCCTGAGCATGTGTCTCTTCCGGGACGCGACTCAAGTTGATCTTCACTTATCCGACTTAATCTTCACGATTTCTGCGGAAGTGTTTCGTGAGGAGTACCATCAACCGGGTTCTGTAGGCCAACATAAAGAGATGTGCAACATTGGATGATGGAAGATTTATTCTCTCCGTAAAGGGAAGAAATTGTGAGGGAAATTCCGGTGACATTAGGGACAACTATCCCTGAGGTGCCATAACCTCTACGGAACACCATACTCATTCGCACGCCGATAGGAATTCGCGCGTCATCTACACCTGTGCGATGCATCCTGAGGTCAGGTCCAACTCTCCAGGTCATTGCCCAAAGTGCGGGATGCAGCTCGTCCCAACAAAGAGGGAAGGAAGGGCAACACTCGAAGAGCACTCTCATCACATGACACCATCTCACCAAGTCTCGCGTTGGCAGTCATTCAAGACGAGCATGACAATGACGATGGGCATGGAACACACCGGTATTGCAGGGAGAGAGATGGCAAGATTGATGGAACTTGATATCCGACGCAAATTTTTCTTTGCTTTGATTCTCTCGATTCCAATAATCGTCTACTCGCCTGTAGGCGCATTTGTTCTCGGCTCTCGGCCGCCTGCGCCGATTCCTATTCCGTTGCTATTGTTCATTCTAACTACTCCCTTGTTCTTCTACTCCGGCTGGATTTTTCTCTATTCCAGCTACAAGGCGCTCCAACAAAGAACATTGAACATGGCTGTGTTGATTGCCGTTGGTATCACAGCCTCGTACGGGTTCAGCGTGGTCTTAACAATCCTAGGCAGCCGGGATTCGTATTATGAAGCGACTGCTCTTCTCGTGACATTTGTTCTGTTCGGCCACTGGCTGGAGATGAAATCAAGACGAGGAACGACAGATGCTCTACAAGCTCTATTCAATCTAGTTCCGCCACAAGCCAGGGTTCTGCGCAATCAAAGAGAAGAGCTTGTTCCGACCTCCGAGGTGAAAATAGGGGACATAATCATCCTCAAACCCGGAGACAGAGTTCCGGTCGATGGAAAAATCATCGAAGGTGAGACATCCATTGACGAATCTCTTGTAACAGGCGAGTCGATTCCCGTCTCTAAGAAGCCAGGCGACGATGTTATTGGCGGATCGATCAACCAGTCTGGTTCGGTCAAATTCGAGGCGGCAAAGGTAGGTGAAGATACAGCTCTCGCCCAGATAGTAAAGCTGGTCGAAACTGCACAAAATTCGAAAGCTCCCGCGCAGAAACTAGCAGACCGATTTGCCAGATACCTCGTGATACTTGCGATCGGCTCCGGTCTGATCACTTTCCTGTTCTGGTCTTTCGTAATGAGACAAACGTTGTTGCTAGCACTGACCTTTGCCATTTCCACTATCGTTATTGCCTGTCCTGACGCTCTTGGACTGGCCACGCCGACAGCAGTGGCAGTCGGCACCGGATTGGGCGCGAAGTACAACATTCTCATCAAAGACGCACCTACTCTGGAACAAATCTCCAGAATCCAATCGATAGTGTTCGACAAGACAGGAACGCTAACGCAAGGTAAGCCCAAGATTGTAGATATCGCAGTAGCTGAGGGTATAGACGAAAACGATGCATTGAGACTGGTCGGTGCTGCGGAGATCGAGTCAAACCACCCTCTGAGCAGGGCTGTACTAGAAGAAGTGGAGAGAAGGAAGCTTGTACTTCCAAAGAAGATCGAACAATTCGAGAATCTTTTGGGTTTGGGGGTGAAAGCGAAAGTGGAAGGAAGGCAATTGCTTGTAGGAACACCTAAGTTGATGAAGCAGAAGGGGGTGGATACTTCGGCCCTGCAGAAACAGATAGACGCTTTTCTTCAAAAGGGAGAAACCCTCATACTTCTCGCGGTTGATAGAAGACTTTCGGCCGTAATCGGAGCTGCCGATCCGGTAAAGCCCACAGCAAGAAGAGCCGTCGACAGATTGAAGGAACTGGACATTGAAACGGCGATGATCACCGGAGACAATTCTGGAACTGCTCAGGCTGTGGCCAACACATTGGGAATCGCCCGTGTCTTTTCAGAGGTGTTGCCAGGGGACAAGGCGAAGTATGTCAAGAAACTACAGGAAGAGGGCAAGTTCGTTGCGATGGTAGGGGACGGTGTCAATGACGCACCAGCGCTAGCACAAGCAGACATCGGAATTGCTATTGGCGCGGGCACCGATGTTGCCATCGAGACGGCGAAAGTTGTCTTGATGAAATCTGATCCGGCGGACGTTCTGAGAGCCATCAGGTTGAGTAGGGCTACGGTCTCGAAAATGAAACAGAATCTCTTTTGGGCTTCGTTCTACAATCTACTGGCTATTCCTCTGGCGGCAGGTGTTCTTTATCCCAGTTACGGGATAATGCTGCCACCCGAGATATCGGCATTGCTGATGAGCGCCTCTTCCATCATCGTCGCGACGAACGCTGTGTTGTTGAAAAGAACCGAGAGAAGTCTTGTTGCAATCTAGCTCCCCCTGTATTTCGTCAACGAACCCCTTGCACGAGGAACAGTTCCCGGTGAAAGCGACAATCTTATGGGGCATGCTACGTATCCTGCTTCTGAGGCAGCCTAACACCTTGATTCGAGAAACAATGAATCTGAACGCAGCTAGGATTGGGTTCCTGAATGGTCATGCATGGGTGAAGAGGAACAAGGCTGTTCTCGTCACTGTGCTCTTTTGCTCGGCCGTATTCTTTCTCGCTCTAGTAGTCCCACGAGGGGTTGACGTTCCCTGTCAAGGAAGCACAACTGCATCAATGCATGGAACCGGATGGCAGTCGCCGAGTTACGTTATGCTTGGAATCGGAGTCTCCATTCCTCCTCCAATTGCGTGCATCGTCTAGACCATCCTTTGACTGCGAGTATCCTTCTCCCTTGGACACGAGCCCACCACGTGAATCCGCTCATACTCGTCCCAAAACGTAAGTACAGCGCGTGAACAAGAACTTTCATCCAGAAGCTTGTCGCAATCTAGACGTAGGCACGGGCACTACATCGCCAGAGCGCTTGTTCTCTGCTTGTGCTCATTCTCGATGCTCATGATCGCGCAATCATATCTTCCTCACAAGGCAGCCGGGGCTTCGTCCTACTATGTCGCTTCCTTGGATATGGTCATCGATCCCGGCGCCGAGGACTTTCTGGTCACAGCGATAACCGACGCCAGATCCGTTGGGGCTAACCACTTCGTCCTTCTCATGAACACAAACGGCGGAGCCGGGAATAATATGGAGAACATCATCAACGCCATCAGCGACTATCAAGGCGCCAAAAACAACTTCACTACGTTGATCGCACCTGTTTCACGTCACGCTTTCAGCGCTGGAGCCTTCATCGCAGAAGCTTCGGACCAGATATGGATGGTTCCAGGGACCACGATCGGCTCAGCTACTCCCATCATTACAGGAATTCCGGGTGAAGAAGTGAACAGCACCCTGACAAAAGTCAAGGCTGCCTTCACAACATACATGCAAGAGCTAACTAAGTTTCACGGAAGGAACGCTAACGCTACGGGACTAATGGTAAGCGCGGGCGTATCCTACGGTGCACAGGACGCGGCGCGACTTAACGTAGTCACCGGAATGCTCAGCGCAACGACCCTAGACGATTCTCTCGCAGCCATCGGGGTTCCGGCAGGAACTCCTGTCCATAATATCGGTATCAAATCACAAGCACTTGCTATAATCAGCGATCCCAACGTGGATGCGATACTGTTCCTGCTTGGAGCATTCGCAATACTAACCGATCTAACACATCCAACATTGATCCTCACTTTCGTAGGCGGCGCTGCAATAGCTCTAGCACTCCTGGGTCTCGGACTATTCGGAGCATCACTGATCTCGATCATCCTCATGATGCTCGGGACCGTCTTCATCTTCCTAGAAATTAAGACGCATCATGGAATAAGCGCCATGATTGGAGTGATCATATTCATTATCGGCTTTCTACTCATCTTCCATACACCACCCGCGTCTCCTCCACCGCCGGGCTGCAACAACTGTCTTCCTTCCGTCAACTTCTTTCCAATCGGACTCATCACCTATGTGATCTTGGGAGTAATCGGTGCAGGGATGGTCCTTGGCAGCCTTTACCTCTACAAGATCCGAGAAGCTATGGGACATGTCCCCGTCGCGTATGACGCCAAGTCTATAATAGGCAAGGAAGGAGTCTTGACTAGTGATTTGAAGGCCGGCTCGTTCGGTACCGCTAATATCGCTTCTGAAGATTGGAGTGTAACTGGGTCCGTCGATATTTCCAATGGAACACGTGTAATTGTCAAGGAACGAAGTGGATTGAAACTAGTCGTTGAGCCTAAGAAGGAGGCCTAGAATATGGTCTCACTTTCACAACTTCCGCTTCAAGGGGAAACTTCATCACTAGTAACGATATTTCTCGTCATCCTCGGGATAATCATCGTTCTCTGGCTCCTCGCGGCCTCAATCAAGATTGTCAAAGAGTACGAGAGAGTCGTGGTCTTACGGTTTGGAAGACTTCTCGGGGCAAAGGGACCGGGAATCGTCTTCATCGCTCCAATCGTCAACCGGCTCCAAAAAATAGATCTAAGGGAACGATACCTAGAGGTTCCGCATCAGACAACTATCACGAAAGACAATGCTCCAGCAGACATCGACTTTCTAATCTACTATCAAGTGGTTGACGCTGCACTCAGCGTCGTCAAGGTTCAAAACTTCACCGGCGCATCAGTCGGTCTTGCTACTACAACGCTGAGAGCTGTCGTAGGCGACATACCTCTTGATGAACTGTTAGCGAAAAGAGAACAGATCAATTCAACTCTACGTAACAAGCTAGACGAGGTTACGGAACGCTGGGGAATCAAAGTTACCAACGTCGAGATCCGAGAGATTCGTCCACCCAAGGATGTGCAAGAGGCAATGGTCAAACAGATGACCGCGGAAAGGACCAGAAGAGCAATGGTTCTAGAGGCAGACGGAAGAAGAGAGTCCAACGTACTGGTTGCAGAAGGAGACAAGAACGCTACGGTCCTCAGAGCAGAAGGAGACAAGCAATCCGCAATATTGCGAGCTGAAGGTTACGCGCAAGCACTAGGACTGGTCTTCCAGGCCGCGAAAGGAATCGACGCTAAAACCATGGCCTTGCAATACCTGGACGCGTTGAAAGCATTAGGTGCCAGCCCATCAACCAAGTACATCTTCCCAATGGAGTTCACAAGCTTGGTTGGGCAGATCCGAGGTTACGTGACCGGCGCCCAGAGAGAAGGGGCCCAAACGGAAGAAAAGTCTAGCGAGTAGCGCAGGGATCCCAATTTTCTCTCTAGATTGAAGCCAGCTAGCTTAGACACTGGAAAACAGCGAAAATAGCCGTTTCTTAACGGATAGGGAAACGCTCTTATGCACGTGCCTTTCGTATCACGTGACATGCCGAAGTCAAACAAGTCAAGCAAGAAGGGTTCAGCGAAGCCAAAGAAGACATCAACCACCGTCACCATACCAAAATCTGTCACAGCCACACTCGATCGCATACACGCCAAGGTCCAAAGCGTCGAAACTCAACTCCGGGACTTCACAAAGGAGTTCAGGACTCAAGCCAAAGCGTGGACCAAAATGGGCGAAAAAAGCAACCAGAAACGTGCCAAACGCAAGCCAAGCGAGTACAACCTCTATCTCAAGGACAAGATGAAGCAGGGAATGACCATGACAGAGGCTGTCGGAGCGTGGAAGCAACGCGGCGGCAGCAGCGAA
>VBBA01000315.1 GCA_005888675.1 Candidatus Bathyarchaeota archaeon
GGACATATTGCCTTACGCTCCTGATGTCTCGGATTTGTACGAGGTTCGTATGGACTTCAAATCTGAGGCTATCATGAAGAGTAGGGCCGAGATTCTCAGTACGCTTCCCTTTGTCCTGAATTATACACCGTTGCGGGGATCGAATAGTCTCTCAGTCCGGGTCTATTTGCCGCGTGGCGAGATGAGCAATCTCATCACGCTACTATCTACGCTGGCAAGGTTAGGTGTCCTTACGAATTTCACCTGTGTTTGGTTGGACTATACTACGATTCAGGCTCAGACGTTTGCGTACAAGGACTATAGTGAGCGTAATGGGTGGCACTATGATAATCGGGTCTATATGGCTAAGCTGGATGGGATGGTGGAGAACATGGCAAAGGTTCGGGGTGAGGCGGCTGTTTTCCAATCGATGTCTCCAATCACAGCCTAACGATGTGTTCGCATAATCAAGTAGGCGTGACCGGTCCGAAAGTATTCGCGTTCTATCTGTGTCTGGAGAAAAATAATGAGGGGTAGGGATCAATAAGCATGCTTACCCTTTCTTGCTTGAAAGCCCTTGAAACTTTTTTTGGCAGATCTTTTCTCGTTTTATTCTCCGCATAGGAGTGGACTTTGAAGCTCGGAGGACACGACGGGTCGGTGTGAAAGTATTGGGAATGTCTCTTCCACGTCTTGAAACTTTACAATCTACCCCCCTTTTTTCCAACTTAACTTTCTACTGCGCCTCAAAATGAGGGAGATCTACCGTTAATCGTTCAAAATGCGAGAATAGCATTTTGCGGAAATGGGTTTATTCATTTAAACATAGCGGAAATTCGTGAGGAGGACATCGGGGGCCTGAATTAGTGAGCTCCGATTGGCGATCGGAGGGTCAAAATGAGCGAATTAGATTCTAACTGCGATTTCCCTACTAATTTTCTTAAATGAACGAGGTAGAAGGTATTTCCTGAGAGCAACAGCCACCAAAATGGCGAGTGGATGCGTCCTCGTGAGGAATCGGGGGTCGTTGATTCGTATCGTTTTAAATAATCGATCCGCTAATCAGGGAATAGTTCGAAATTGTATCGAAAAAGCCTCCTGGCCTCGTTCGTTATTCTTCTATTCCTCTTAGCTCCAGTTCATGCAGCACCATCACTGAGCCTTGGAAGCTCAGCGAAGTATCAGGTGTCTGTGACTCTTCATGTTTCGAGTGGCTGCACTGCGGATCCTGTGCAGTATGCTGGCGACGCATGTAACCCGATTATCTATTACGGGCCGCTCTATCCGGTGAACATCAACTATACCGTACCCGGACCTTTCCCGATCAAGAGCGGGGGCCCAGAGATCAGCATATTCGATTCTGGACAATGCCCATTAATCCCACCGGCGAATGTGAGTTGTGGATTCAATCCGTCCTACCAGATGATCTACCAGGGAATGAGCGTGACCTGGATCAACAATGGAATTCTCACGCACAGCGTGCGCTCCTTAATGAACGTCAGCGGAACAGGCACACCAATCTTCGACTCCGGCGATCTAATGCACGGACAGAACTACACTTACACATTCAACACGCCGGGAAGCTATTCTTATCATGACTCGTGGTACTACTCAATGCAAGGAACAATCCTTGTCGAACCGTATCCTGTTCCTGTGCCTCGTCCGCCTCCACAGCCAACCAACATACAAGCAGAGATCGATGGAACAGTAGGCTGGACAGTTGTAGGATTGGATAGTACGAATGCGGTTTTGAAGGTGGATCATGACTTGGCATTGTCGGTCTCACCGATGCCAGGCATCACGATCACTCCAGTACATGAGTTAGGGAGCTTCGAACAATCAATCGAACTAAACACTCGACTAGAGTCACCTGGAACCGCGAGCATCATCATAGAACATGTTATTGGACAATTTCTCAATGGACTATCAAGCCTTACTACAGGGTCGGCCTATGGTGCGCCCACTCCGAACTCATTACTGACGCGACAGCTCGATGCATCGCAGAAGATGTACACGATCTGGTGGGTTAACGGTCCACTAGTCTTGGGAAGCCCTGTCAAGATACTGACAGGTCTTGCCAGCGTAACCGGCGACGAGAGTATTACAGTGGATCCATTTGGACCGACGCCGGCATGGCTCGTCACCTCGAA
>VBBA01000316.1 GCA_005888675.1 Candidatus Bathyarchaeota archaeon
TAGAAGTCTCATGACTGCACTATCCCTTAGATCAAGGACTGTCCCTGGTGGGATTCTAACCACGAAGTACCCGAATACTCAGGACTTGGACTCCTCTGCGTTAGGAGACTGCCCTCCTGCCATCGAGGATGAAATATAGGTCCCTTTGTGTTACCAGCAAAAGTCCTGAGCAATTTGACCGAGAAGAACGAAGACAGCAGAATTTTGGAAGAAGAAGTCAAAGGTGTTATCCCTGCAATAGCTTGGGAAAACAAGGGACCACTTCAGTGCGGACTGGTCTTCGCCACGCACATCATCATAGTTGCCTTCTTCTCTAGCAAGATCGCTCAATTTGCGGGAGCAATTAGGACTCCTGATTATCACATAATGAAGAAAGCTTGGGCCAAGTTTGAACACAAATCAACCGGAGAAATACTCAAAAATAAGCAATACAAATGCTACATTATTCCTTACTCGTCTGTCACTCATATGCGCACAGCAGAAACAGGTAGAATACGAAAGAGGAGTATACTGCACATTTACACCCCAGGGCAAGTGTACGTTTTCACTTGCACGGTCAGAGCGGAGACGCTCGGGAAAGACATAGGTGAACTTCTGTGCGGATCCGGTATCCGTTTTTCTAAAGGAGAGTAAACGGCATCCACCCTTCAGGGCATAGGCAAGCATGATCTAGATGGCGCTCATGAGCGCAATGATTGACTTCCTTGGTGCGGGGGGTGGGATTCGAACCCACGAAGGCCTACGCCACGGGATAACACACCCGCGCTCCCAAACAGGAGACGATCACAATGAACGTCCCCGTGTTAAATCGGGTCTTGAGTGTAGCGCGCGCGTGCTAGGTATGCGAAGGGCGCGACCCGCCCATCTGGTCCCCAGTCGGCTTGACCTGACTCTGGTACCCCCGCCACGATCAAGCATACGACCTTCAGTCACCAAATAAACTTCACACACAGTCTCCGAGTTGAGCTTTAAGAAGAGAATACCGATTCTCGGAGAGACGGAGCGAGGGAAGGCTTTCTGGCAGACCTTTCAACAACGATCGCGCTAGCGGCCGCAGCCACGCTGCCCTCCATTTTTGTCGGTCTCCTTGGCGGGTTCATCCTGCAAGGAAAACCCAGCTCTTCTTCAGGCGCAAATACTAGAATTCTGGTTCTCACCAGTTTCGCGGCCGGACTCACCGCATGGTACTTTCTCGACATAATGGCCGCATCAACATTTCTCGGGATTAATCAAGGTCTGACAAACGCGACCGTTCTTCTAGTACTGTTGTTTGTCCTCGGATTCCTCGTCACCATCATGGTGGGACCGTCATCGAGACCCGACAAGTTCTACGACCCAATCCTCCTAGCCGCTGCAA
>VBBA01000317.1 GCA_005888675.1 Candidatus Bathyarchaeota archaeon
GAATGCATGGCATTGGAGAAGGAATTGCAATCGGTTCAATACTAATCTCCGCCGCTGATCCAATCGCTGCTGTTGGTGGACCCTTCTCGGCAGCAAGTTTCGTGATTCATAAGGGATTAGAAGCCTTCATCGTCAGTGCCTTTGCCGTTAGCACTGGAAAGTACTATTCTCACGTCTTGGTCGCAGGTCTGATCGTGGGCGTCCCAACTGTAGTTGGAGCAGCAGCGGGATATGTTTTTTCGCCTAACGACACCATATTTTTCGCGATCGGAGCTGGAGGAACCCTATGGCTATTGTCGACCTTGTTTGCCACATCAATGACTCTCCCGAGCCGGTTCAAATGGTCACTAGCACTAGTCGCAGGGGTAATGCTGATGTTCCTGGCTGGACTCCTCCACTCCATCAGGTAGATAATAGAAAGGACAGTTCACAAACGAAGCATTCCAACAGAGCCCTGACCATTGTTACGATAGCAATGCTATCAGTTGCGGGTGCACTGACCGTTCTAGCGCTAGCAAGTCTAGCTCCTGAACCCTGTCCTACAACCATCCAGAAATATTTCTTCACGATCGTTTCAACGCTCAACGGCTTCAACGAGAGCAAG
>VBBA01000304.1 GCA_005888675.1 Candidatus Bathyarchaeota archaeon
GGCATGGTGAAGTATGTGACGAATCCATATCCATGATCCTCGATCTCATTCTTGAAAGAGACCCCACGTGCCTTCAACTCGGCCACCGTGTCCTTGATCCTGTCACAGTAGAACGACAGGTCGTGCGTCCCAGCCGCTGTTTTTCTATCATTATCGATCGGATGAACGCCCAAATCAGCTTCTGGGAGATCGAATATCAACCAGCCATCGCCAACATCCGAACAGGGCAATTTCAATTTGTCACGAATGAAGGCACGAGTGGCTTCCGCCTCCGAACTATAGAACAATCCATGAAGTCCCCGAATCATGCTCTCAGCGGCTCTTCCCTGCTCCTCTTAACCTCTTATCTCATCTGTGGCTGCGATCGGTACCGCAGATTCTACGATCTTCTCCTTCAACAGCCTAGCTTCCTCTTCTGGCAGGCTCACATGTCTGAAGGCGAACCAGAAGTAGGATATTGCCGTGACGTACAGTGCCGTGCACAGATAGAACGGCAGCGCGAGAAATCCCAGTCCCATGAGGTAAGCACCGATGAATGTGCTGAACGAGTTCGGCAATCTCCACAACGAGGCGGAGATGGCGGAGGCCGATGATCGCTCTTCATCAGGGACGAGTCCCATCAACAACGAGTTCTGTGCAGGGTTCGACATCATCATCAGCATGCTTCGGACGACAAAGACTGCCCCGACAATTGGAAAAGTTGGCAAGAACGGGATTGAGAAGAGGAAGACGGTCGATGCTCCCTGGGTCATAACGATCGTCTTCACTGTCCCGAATCTTCTTGATAGACTTGGAACTAGTAGATTCGCCAGTCCCATGGCGATGCTGTTGACTCCTTGAAGAATCGGTGCAGATACGTCATAGGTCACGCCGAATCTAAGATCGGCCCATCCTGTCATCAAGGGTATCACCATCCCGGCGCCCAAGGCTATCAGCATACTTGCGAAAACATACTTGCGTACAATACTCCGTGATTTGGTTGGCAAGAAGCGAATATGGAATCCGGAAGAAGGAGAGAGCGTTGACCGTGACTCTTGGATTCTCAAGATCATCGCTGGTCCTATTATACTCAATATTGCGGCGGCAACGTAGAGGAATCTAGTTCCCGTTACTAGATCCAGTCCGTAAATTGATCTCAATGGGACGAGAATGGCGGCGCTGAAGCCTCCAACTGCGCTACTAATTGTTGAGATAAAGAAAGAGAGGCTGAACGCGCTTGTTCGCTTCGCATTACCTGCCTTTTCTGCGAGGAGTGCTCCCCATGCGACTGCGTACATGGCCTCGCTTAGCCCGCTCAAGACGGCTGCTGCGAAGAGGAGCCTGATGTCTGTGACGAGTCCGAAGATGCCGATTGTGAGGCTCGCGACTAAGCCGCCCATGATCACGAGTCTCTTCCTCCCATAGCGGTCTGCGAATCCTCCAAAGATCAGAGTCGTCCCAGCTGAGGTCAAACCCCAGACTGTTAGGACGAGGCCTGCCGTGGCGAAGGGTATGCCTTCCTGGAAGAGAAAAAGTTGTAGTGTTCCCCATAGGAGTCCGACGCCCATCCAATTGAAGAAGCTGGAATAGACGAGAATATTGGCGTCTCTAGGGATTCCTCTGTACTCTGAGAACGATAATCCCTTCAGAGCCATGTCTGATGAACCCTAATGTTTTCAGGTACCCAGGGAGATGGATCATCTAAAACGTTGGTCCATATTGCGTGCGGCTGCCAACGTATTCTTCGTGGGCGCAAGGGGAATGGAATTTTTTTGGCTTTGTTTTTCTCCTGAGTAGAACGAGAGCCTACAAAACGATATTCACACTTGAGACTTAGAAACCGGGCAGTGTCCCGTCATGTGTCCTTCGCCAATTTCTTGTAAAATCTTGCTCCGCGATGTTAACGGAGGCCTGTCTTCGAGACATGTCGAGCGGCCGCTAGTCTCAATTTTACACCGGCGCGAATTGGGGGCAAGTCTGCATTCGGCTAGACATCATTACCGATATCTTTCTCAAGATCTCAACGAGCAAGATAGGGAGCCTATCACATGATGTGCTGGATATCTGATGATTGCTTCTGCTATCGTTTTCATCCCTTTTGTGGTTTTAGGAAATGGTTATATTGGAAGCGCTGGCAATAGGCCTCTTTGTGAACGGAAAGAGAGATTCTATACTGATCCTTTACGATATTCTGAAGATCGCTAGTGTCAATCCCGTGTCAATAACGAGGGTGACTTACGGGGCGAATCTTAACCATTCATCCGCGCGCCGTTACCTTACACATTTGCAGACCCGTGGATTGATCGAGTCCGTGGACCGGGCTGAAGGTAGGTACTACATGATCACCTCAAAGGGAGCGGAAGCTGCAAGGGAGCTAGAGCGTATCCTTCGTAATGTTGGGACCGAAAAGGCGGTAA
>VBBA01000395.1 GCA_005888675.1 Candidatus Bathyarchaeota archaeon
AGTCCTCGTCGTATTCATCAGAGTCCTGATCATCGTACGATCGAAGATCTCAAAGCCGCAGATAGATCTAGAGTTAAGGCAACGACTGTTCAACGTCGGCACTCAAGTAAAGTCGGTGATGAAGATCGACCGTCCGGTAAAGTTCTTTGTCGGGATAAGGTCGTATAACGCGCTCGCCAGGAAGAACCGAGTCGTCATAGGCGAGAGACTCCTCCGGGATTCCACCGACCAACAGATTCAGGGAATCATCGGGCACGAGCTCGCCCACATCGAGAGAAATGACCTCACCAAGAAAACCCTTCTCCAGGTGACCGCTATTCTAGCACTGTTTGGATCGTATGCCGTCTTCAAATCCTCGGTCCAGTCACGAATACTCGCGGGAACATTGCTCAGTGTAATGATCCTCCTGAGCATCCCCATCAGCTGGAAGATCGAGTTTGGGGCTGACGCCAAGGCCGCGGAATACTTGGGCTCAGAAGTCGTCGCTCAGGCACTTGAGAAACTGAAAACCACAGGGTACACTGGAATATCTTTCACTCATCCGCCAATGTCACGAAGAATAGAAAAGTTACAGATGCGGTCTTCTATCAGCCAAAGACCTGGTTAAGCGGTTCCTCGATCATTTGACCACGAAGGATAAGGGACTCCTTGTTACAGATCTGTCATGACATCTTTGAGTTGCCGGAGGTCAGTTATGCGCACACAGTCGGTTTCGGGGCGCTTGCTTTCGCGGTCGATCAAGATCGGCGTAATGCCGACTCCGCGGGCACCAATGACATCCCCCTCATACCAATCCCCCACATGAACAGCATCATCTGGTCGGCAGCCGGCCCTTTTCAGAGCCAAACGGTAGATTGCAGGATTGGGCTTCTCTGCTCTCGCTTCCTGCGAATAGGTCACTGTAGTGAAGTATTTCGCAAGATCGAGCTGGTCAAGCTGTCTTAACAGATCGTCCGTATTGCCGGAAATCAGTCCCATGCTGTATCCATCTGACTTCAGACTTTCAAGAACCTCGCGAGTCTCAGGATATAGATGAAACCACTTTGGCTCTTGGAATCTTTTCTCTACCGTTCCGGGGAGTTTCCCCTCAGGGTCAGAGAGGCCAAGCTTGTCTATGACAAAAGCGTCGTAGAGTATCCAGAACTTCGGCATCTTACCCTTATAGTCGTAAACCTTCGGCAAGAAAGTCGAGTCTGCAGCTTCAAGGGCTCGCTTCAGTAACCCTGGATCTACTTTGAGTCCTGCCTCGTTCATTATTTCAAGCCAGATTTCCGATGCTGAATATGGGACGTCCACTAAGGTGCGACCGAAATCGAAGAACACGGTGTGGACTCGCATCTCATTCCCCTCCGATTAAGTACGGGGAAAAACCCTCCCAAATGCCTTTCGGGAGAGAGATAGATGCGGAAAACTTACCTAGACAACAGTCTACTCTATAGACGTGCAAGGAGGATTCAGCCTATGACAAGCAGTCGCCATCCCTACAAGCTCTTCGTATTGGCAAACGGAGAACGAGTAACTCTGAGAATCCTTCGACCCCAGGATGTCGACAGTCTTCTCACTTTCTTCAACGGACTAGTGGACGAAAAGGGGCACGATCGAAAGTCGCAACTTCACGCCGGGTTTGACAAGAAATTCACCCGTCGTCAAGAGGCCCAATGGATCCGAGA
>VBBA01000396.1 GCA_005888675.1 Candidatus Bathyarchaeota archaeon
GTTTGTTGGATGATCAATGGTTCAAGGTCCGGCTGGAGGCAGCGGTGGGCCTTGGGAATCTGTTGGACTCGAAGGCTCTTCCTGCTCTTGAACAGCTTGTCTCGAAAGAATTGGATGGTCGTGTGAAGCGGAGAGCCCGCGAGTCGATTAGGAAGATTCAGATGGGAAGAGAGGCCACGGATGAATTCAGACAGATGCGCGAGGATATTGACAAATTGCGAGACGAGAATAGGCTATTGAAGGAACGTTTAGATCGGCTAGAGTCCGTCCCGGTA
>VBBA01000397.1 GCA_005888675.1 Candidatus Bathyarchaeota archaeon
GTCCGTCCAAGGAATCTGAACAGGAGACCGGTGTTTGCAATCACTAGGTAGACTGAACATCCTCTCCTCCGTCACCCGGCTCCAACGAGACCTAAGATTTCTCTTCCTTGCACTCTTTCTCTGGACGTTTGGTATTGGGCTCTACAACTATGTTTGGCCCGTTTACCTAAGACAACTCGGCGCTAGCCCCGACAATATTGGTCTGGCCTATTCCGTGGGCTACGTGGCCTTTGCTGCTTCAATGATACCTGGCGCGATACTTTCGAACAGATACGACCTGCGGAAGGTCTTGATCGCAAGCTGGGCTTTCTCTATCCCAACTCCAATCATCTATCTCATCGCAACCTCGTGGCAGGAGGCCACGATCGGACTTGTTCTCCTCCAACTAACCTCGTTTGGCATCCCGGCCTACAGCGCGTTCATCGTGGCCAACTCTGAACCCGAGAGAGTGTCCTCAGCCTTTGGGGCCACCTCGTCCGCCGCACCTCTTGGAATGGTCCTATCACCCCTTCTAGGAAGTCTAATGCTCCAATGGACCGGTCTGAACGGAATCTTTCTCGTCTCTTTCGGCCTCTTCTCCGTCTCTACTTTCGTATTGCTTCCTATCAGAAAGTACCCAGGGAAGAAAGAGGATTTCAGGATCCGACTGGAAATACCGAGATCAAGAGGAGAAGTATTCTTACTTGGATTCATCACCATTTCTGCCCTAGCGTTCAGCCTCGTCTCTTCATTCCTTCCACTCTATTATCAGGATAGATTCCTGCTCAAACCGAATATCATCCAATTGATGGGTGCGGTACAATCCGCTGGAGCAGCAATCTTCGCCATTGTAATTGGCAAGAGAGCGGAAGCTCAGGGTCAACGAAATGCGATTGCCGCCGGAGCATTATTAGCAGCTGTCGGACTCTTCGGAGTTGTAATGGGTGGTTCGGTTCTGTTCGCCGTCCCAATGATCTTCCTTTTCGGTGCTGCCCGTGCCCCAACCTACGTTGCGTACTCTTTGCTCTCAAAGAGGCGACCGGGTGCTTCTCGAGCCGGCACATTCGGCTTCTACCTCACGATCGAAAGCGTTGGACTGATCGTGGGCTCCTATCTTGGAGGATTGATCTATGGAGTATCGCCTGCGAACTTGATCACGTCTGGAGCAACCATATTCATTCTTCTCGCGATATTCTCTTGGCTCAAACTGGGAACACTGGACCAATCAT
>VBBA01000398.1 GCA_005888675.1 Candidatus Bathyarchaeota archaeon
TCGGCCGACGCTATGTTCGTCCAGTCCGCCTGATACGAAGATCTTCACCTTGTCGAATCCTCTCGCGTCAAGCTCCCATCTCACTTCCCGGATGATCTCCCCGAAGTCCCCTCTGCGTGAGCCCGGAGTGTCTAACCTAACCCCGTAGAGATCTTTTCCCAAAGCTTCAGCTGCCATAATTGATTCTGTCTTCTCGTCATAGTAGGTATCGACCAATGCAATCCGTGGAACGTCCTTTGGCATGTACTTGTTGAAGCTCTTCCAAGCCTTCACCTGATCGCCTATCGAAACGATCAGCGAGTGTGGCATTGTGCCTGTAGGTTGTAAGTCGAGCAGTCTTGCGCCGATTATGCTTGAGACTGCGTCAAACCCTCCAAGGTAGCAAGCTCTATCGATCATTGGTGCGAGGACGGGGTGAGCTCGTCGAATCCCGAAGGACAAGATTGTCGAATCCTTTCCCGCGCCCTTCCGTACTCGAGCAGCCATTGTCGCCATGCCCGAGGCTTGACATAACAAACCCAGCAGAGGAGTCTCGTAGAGGGAGAAGTCTAGGTATCGTCCTTCTAGAGTCATGACTGGAAGCCTGGTGCCGCGATGATCCTTGGGACGGAATATTGATCCTTCGGGCAACGACTCCACGTCGACGGAGATACCCTCCATCAAATGAACAGCTTCCTCAACGCCTGCGAAAACTGCCCAGTCCCAGTCTCTCGGGAGGGACCCTGTTGTAACCTCGGCCACTACTCGCTGCTCGGTCAATCCCTCTTTCTGAAGGATCTCATTGGTTCTGACGAAGTAAACGTCAGTCGTCTCACCTTTCTTGATCTCTTCTTCAGTGGCTATCTGGAATCTTCGCAACAACTGACGCCTCTTGGATTGCCAGGCTCTTTTCGATAATTGTGGTTTTTAAGTAGCTATGCGCTCTCCCGGACTAGGAGTAGGTCAGGAAGAATCGGGTTTGAGGAGTCTCGAGGAACTTTCGAAGAAAGCACAGGAACTCAAGGAGAAGGGAATGTCCACCTACGAAATATCGGACGAGCTCAAGGTCCAGGCTGATACGGTCGTGTGGCTCCTACTCCACGGCCGGGACGCTGCGAAGCCTCGAGGAGAGTCGTATGACGTATACGTTAACTGGAATCCGATAGGATCAAGCGTCCGCCGCCTAACATTAGTCGGACAAGCTATTGCAGATATGGTTCGAGAGTCCATCGAGGCAGGCGAGATTGAAGAGCCGGACGTCGTCGCCGGGATAGAGACTGCTGCGATGGCGATCGCCTTGATCGTAGCTCGATCCCTCGGAAAGCCCATGGCAGCCATTCGTCCACAGAGGATCGGTGAGAAGAAGATGGCCGGCGCCGTAAACCCAAGCTTCTATCCGGTTGAAGGTAAGAAGGTCCTGATCGTAGACACGATCCTCAGAATGGGTGAGACCGCACGTGCAGCTATCGAAACTCTTGAGGCCGTCAAGGCGAGGCCGGTCGGTATCGCCGTGCTCGCCAACAAGAGCGGCAAGGAAAAGATTGAGGGGATACCTTTGCGATCGCTGGTTGAACTGCTTCCTGTTGCAAGACAGTAAGTTCCTAGGCCTAATGGAACAGGGTCGAAGTTCGTTCTCTTCTCCAAACCGCGTAATCATTAGCAAAGTCCAGCGAGAGGACAACCATTGCGCCGATCATCATGAACAACCGATAGTTCAGCCAAGCAGTCGGAGAGTTCAGGATGAAGAAACCCGCTAGACCGAGAGAGACGAGCGTGTTCAAGAGGAATAGACCGTCAAAAAGTCTACGCTTGATTGATGCCCGGATTATCAAATTGGCCTCTTGTTGCAGGCCATGCAATTTGACAAAGCTTCGTTATCTGCAATCAGAGGTATGATAACTACGAAGACCCAGAACTTGTGCTTCATTCGACCCACTGCGCACCGGAACTAGGATCTGGATCGTG
>VBBA01000399.1 GCA_005888675.1 Candidatus Bathyarchaeota archaeon
CACAGTAGCAGTCTTTCTAGGTCTAGACCCATTATCCCTGCTGGTCTACAGCCAAATACTCCTCAGCCTAATGATCGCATTACCCATGATACCACTGATCACCTTCACAGCCAAGAAAGACCTCATGGGACAGTTCGTAAACAAACGCCTAACCACAACCCTCGCCTTGATCAGCGCTACACTAATCATCGCATTAAACACCTACCTGATATACGTAATACTCGCTCCATACAATCTCATCCTACAGGCCCTGATTCTAGGCGCTTACGCCGTCTATCACATATACATCGTTTACGCTATGCTAGGATAAACTCCAATAGCGACGAACAACTGATCGGTAAGAGGAAGCAGCCGACATCATGACACTTGGAACATCTACCTTTTCGACAACGTGCCAAACGTGCGGCTGTGCAGGCACATCATGCGAGGACTGCCAGACCCCTAGTGAGTGCACTAACTGTGCTACATGCTGCTGCAGTGGTACCCATCAGACATGGAGACTCGCGAGATTCCGAAATGGAATCAGAATCGAATACCTCAGTTCAGCATGGATGATTATCGAGGTTTTTGGATCGATTGGATTCGGGTTGATAGCCGGGAGTTTCGCCTTGTTGGCATTCGGAGGCGATAGTCTGGTAGAATTGATTTCCGGCATCGTAGTCTTAACAGGCTTGAGGAAGAGTTCCTCAATTGCTAGTGACGACGCAGGCTACACCGAGAAGGTCGAACGGTTCACCAGCTTGTTGCTCTTCGCTCTTATTCCGGTGATTGGACTAGGCGCAGTCTATTCGTACATTACGGGTCTGCACCCCGAAGGATCCCCATTGGGAATCGCGTTAGCAATCGGAGCAGTTATCGTCATGCCGTACCTTTACATTGAGAAGAAAAGGATAGGAAGAGAGACCAGGACACTTTCTCTCTCTATTGACGCCGTAGAGTCACTGACCTGCCTCTTCATGGCCCTCTCCCTACTAGGAGGACTTCTCGCAGAATATTTCTTGGGCCTTTGGTGGGCCGACTACTTGGCAACAGCAGTCATACTCGCATTTGTGGCGAGAGAAGCAGTTGAATCAAGCCACGAACTGCACCATGAATGAAGACGGTGCCCGATCTCTAAATCCCAGAACTGCCCGTCGACTGCTGAGTCACGGATGGTGGAACTGCCGTCTCAGATAGAAAGACGACGGCCGCTACCACCGAGGTCCAGAGACCATCCTTATCGCCTATAGCCGACTGGGTCACGTTAGCCGTCTTGATAACCAGGCCACTCGACTTGAACAGTTGCTTCCTCTCATCCCATGCTGTCGCAGGATCAAACTCGAACCCCATAGTTGTCGCCAGCATAGTAGCCGCCAAGTCCTCACAATAATCACCTGCAGTCTCCTCCGTCTGGCCAAAGGAGTGATGCTCGGAAAGATACCCATACTGTTGCTCCTCAACCGGTATTGCAATCCCGATAGATGACGCGATCAATCTGTGAGGCTCATCCGTACTGTTACGGGCAAGCACGACAAACGTGATCTCTCCAGCATGCAGCATTTGCACACCCCTCTCTCTAGGGATCAATTTGCAACCAGGCGGAATGATACTGGACACAGTCACGAGATTGCATTGTTGTATTCCAGCATCTCGGAGTGCTAGTTCGAATGATGCTAGGTGTTCCTTGTGCTTTCCAACACCCTTTGTCAGGAAAAAAGATCTAGGAATCATTCATGTCAAACCTGAATGTGGAACATTAATCAGTTCTAGTAGACAAAACTTGCCCATGCTCACCGCCCAGCTTGTATGAATCGCCGCAATAGCTCCTCGCCGGGCTAAGTACAATTACCGATTTTGTGATTTGGGTAGCTCTCCTCATGATGTAGGAGAAGCGCATACAAGCAAGTAATAACAAACATGAGTTTCAAAATCAAATGGTTCCATCTCCCAGGCTCAAATCCTAGATTCTCCAAGACAGCAGTCCACTCAAAGGAGAAGGCTCACATAGAATGTTCAGTACGCCCAGCCGCACTTTCGGCAACCTCTCAAGGGATCATACCAAGCATGCCCTACAGTAGTGCAGCGCTTTACAATGCAACTTTCGCCGCCAAAATGCAAATCCGGTAGAAATCCGCTCTGGAATCTGTCCTCCCATCCCTTTTCTTTGGTCCTTCTAACAGGTACCGTTCCTGGATGGCAGTAACCTATTCCGTCCCCTCTAGGCCATATGAGATTGGATCGAGGGTAAGACACGGCTGTGATTCACCCGGCCCCTACGTGCCAATGTAGAGCCCGTTACCAGTCCAATGCCCCATGCCGATATCGCGTCTCGGATTTCCAGAGGCATATTCAGAGCCTGCATAATAACTAAGCTGGATTTCGCACATAGAACCACTTCTATCAAGATCTCAACTCTTGCCGCCTCAGGACTCCTGCCCGCGGACGAATCTGGAAAGTTACAATTTGCCTTTCTTAATGCCACTCGTGACTAGATTTTTGAGATCAGAATCGGATGAGGATGCTCAAGCTCATCTCGATCGCATGTATAGGAGCTTTCGAAGCAGTATTATTCTGGAATGCTGTACCGTCGCCCGTCAGATGCACAGTCACACCGGGTTGCATCCCCGAGTTCATGTTGGTCACAGAATCATACAAGGTAAGCTCACCCACGCTCGTGACAGCTACCATAAGGAATATCGGTAGAGGAAAGGGCAGCCTGGTCTCTTACTACATCAAGGACAGCGCCGGCAACTCATTTCACGACCCAACATGGACCGGCCCCACAATGGACAGAAACACAGTACGGTCACTAGACTTTGTTATCGACGGAAAGGCGTTCACATTCCAACTTGGAAACAGCTACAATGTAATCATGATTGACTCTAGAAATGCACAATACGGTTTTTCCATTATCCCCGGCGTGTCTTTAGAGTCCTCGATCCGCAACACCTCCCTCAACGCGACATTGAA
>VBBA01000400.1 GCA_005888675.1 Candidatus Bathyarchaeota archaeon
GAACCCAACTTCAAGACCAAGAAAGCGAAGATCGATCTTACCGTCCTATCTATTCTGATAATTAGCGGACTATTGATCTTCTACACCCCATTCGCCCTCTTCCCACTAGTACTCGCGGGATTCTACCTCCTAGCCGTCAACATAGAGTAGAAACACGCGTTTGACCCCGGCCTCGACAGTGGCCATACCAGCACATAATGAAGAAAAATACATGGAAGACTGCATAAGATCGATCCTTCAACAAACCATCCAACCAACCAAGATTATTCTAGTTGCAGATCGATGCACTGACAGAACCGTAGAAATAGCAACCTCAATTCTACCCATGGAAAGATCCGCAATCCTCCGGAAGGAAAGTGCCTCATGGCATAACAGCTACTCCGAAAATCTTGAGCTGGCCAGGCAACAGGCAGTGGGCGACACCTTCTTCATAGTGGACGCAGACATGCAAC
This sequence comes from Candidatus Bathyarchaeota archaeon, assembly GCA_005888675.1. Classification (GTDB taxonomy): domain Archaea; phylum Thermoproteota; class Bathyarchaeia; order 40CM-2-53-6; family 40CM-2-53-6; genus BA-13. The sequence continues at coordinate 453 of VBBA01000400.1, forward strand.
TTCCGAAAGATTTCATCGAACACCTACTCCCACAATTAACCGAGTACGCCTCAGTATCCGCCCTAGCAAAAACTGATCCACGCCAAGGACTATTGAACCGGCTTGTATCGACATGGGAAAAGACCTACCGGATAGCCCCCCTAGGCGAACAACCAAGAGGCGGAGCAAGGGCAATCGCGATAAACGCCTTAACCCGTGTGCAAGGATTCCACGATGTTTTCGCAGTCGACACAGACCTAGATATCCGGCTAAGACAGAACGGCTACAAAGTCCGGCTAGACAAAACTCTGACTGTTCTCCACAGAAGGCGAATGTCTGTGCGACGATCGATTTCATACCAGATCCATGCCGGGCATGCTCGAAAAGAGCTCGGAATCTCAGGAAAACGGACGGTCTTACATTCGATCGGAAGACTGAGACCTTTCGTAATTTATGGCTACTATTATTACCCCAAACCCAAAACGGCTCCCCGACCAGACTAAACATGATACATCCCAAGAGGTTGAGCCTGTAACGCACCAACTCAGAAGCGCGGTGATCATCTCCGGCGGAGAGGGCGTCCGACTGCGGCCGATAACCACCGACCTCCCCAAAGGCCTCGTCAAAGTCGCCGGGAAACCCCTTCTACAATGGGTTATCGAATGGCTCCGCGACTCTGGAATAACCGACCTAGCAATCGGAGTCGCTTACCTAAAGCAGAAAATCATAGACTATTTCGGAGACGGTTCCCGATATGGAGTCCACATCAAGTATAGCGTCCACACTGTCGAAGGAGGCACAAGCGAAGGCTTCAGACTCGCCATCCAACGACACATGAAGGACGAAACATTTCTCGCCCTCAACGGAGACCAGATAACCGATCTTAAGATCCCCCGCATGGTTACCCAACATGAAAAAGGAAACCCCTTAGTCACGATCGCCGTTGTCCACCCAAGACTCCCCTTCGGCTTAGTACTAGCAGACAAGGCAGGATACTGCAGAGGATTCCTAGAAAAACCCATCTTGGAAAATATTGTGTGCTCTTCCGGCGTCTACGTTTTCCAAAGAAACATACTCCCCTACCTTCCCAAATCAGGCGATGTAGAAAGAACAACCTTCCCACTCTTGGCCAAGCGCAGGAAAATGCGTGTTTACATGCACAACGGAATGTTCGTGACCGTCAACTCATTAAGGGAGCTAGAAGAAGCAAATGAAACCTTGAAGGCAGTCACGAAATGACCAACGTCTTGGTTACAGGAATCACTGGCTTCATTGGATCACGACTAGCCTCGAAGCTTGTCGAGAGTAACTATGACGTCTACGGATTCGTACGACATACATCAGAAAGAGAATTGTCTCGCCTCAAACCTGTGCTCGACCGAATCCACATTATAGAGGGAGACCTGAGCAGATACCACTCAGTACTCTCCGCCGTTGAAACATCCAATCCCGCGATCGTCTTCCATCTCGGTGCGCTCACCCCGGTCAGACTCTCCTTCGACGATCCCT
>VBBA01000401.1 GCA_005888675.1 Candidatus Bathyarchaeota archaeon
CGAACTCCCCGTTGCTTGCTATTTGCAAGCCCTTAGAGTCTACAAAGCTCAGACCGTCATGTTTGTCTCGAGTAATCCCGAGAGCTCTGCACAGCCTTCCGGGACCATTGGTCGAGCTTCGAATATGTTGAATAGGCTCGATTGCTCTTATCAAAACTGCCTCACCGGGCCGCGTGACAGCGTTGATGCAGTGTACTTGGTGA
>VBBA01000402.1 GCA_005888675.1 Candidatus Bathyarchaeota archaeon
GGATGCGTAAGCTCCTCCGATTGTGTATGCCGAGAGCACCTGGTCCACTGTCAGCCTTTCCTCGTTTGTGAGTCCAGGTCGTGTCACTGCGGACCATACGCCTTCCATCGGGTTGGGATCCTCCACAGGACCGTCGGAGCCTGCGGCCAAGGGAACACCGTTTTTCAGCATGGATCGAAACGGGTAGAGATATTGCGAGCGTCTTTTGCCAAGCCGATCGATTGCCCAACTGTCGGAGTAGATGAAACGCGGTTGGACAGATGCGATTAGACCTAGATTCCGCATCCTCTTCATGAGGGCAAGTGGAATAATAGAGCAGTGCTCGACTCTATGTCTCAGCTTCCTGCGAGCCGATGCTCGAGATGTGGTTTCGAGAACTTTGAGAATTGTGCCTAAGGCTCTGTCACCGATCGCATGCATACAAAGCTGAAGCCCACCCTCCTCTGCCCTGACTACTAAGTCGTTCAGTTTCTCCTCTGAGAAGGTCAGCATTCCCGTACTATCAGGCTGGTCTGAATAGGGTTCACTCAGGGCGGCGGTACGAGCCCCTAGTGAGCCGTCCATGAATATCTTCACTCCCCCGATCCGGAAGCCTCCATTGTTCGTCTCCGTCGCGAAACCCGCCTTCACCGCTTCGTCAAAGGAGTCGAGTGGAATGATCGCGTAGATTGATTGTTTGATTCTGCCTGCATCCCACAAGCGTCTGAGGACACGTAGCTCTTGGGCATTGTTGATTATGCAGTGCAATGATGTTAAGCCGACTCGAAGGAGCCTCTGGGACGCGGTGACCAGAGCCGCCTCCACAACCTTGTCGTCGTAACGGATCATTTGTTCCACGAGCCCAAGCGCGTTTTCCTTTAGCAGTCCGGTTGGCTCACCATTCAGAGGATCGCGGACTATCTCGCCTGCTTCAGGGTTTTGGGTCCTGCGGTTAATGTTAGCAATCTTTAGCGCAGCGGAGTTTGCGACTGCGATATGACCGCACACTCGCCTTAGCAGGACGGGATTCGGAGCTGTGTCGTCCAGGTCGGTTTTCTCCAGGTATCGATGTTCTCGAAGTTTTTCCTGATCCCATCCTCTTCCGACAATCCAACCATTGGGATTCTTCCGCGCCGCCTTGGCGACTGCTTCTTTGATGTC
>VBBA01000403.1 GCA_005888675.1 Candidatus Bathyarchaeota archaeon
TGGGACAGCAGGGGACTCCATGTTGACCGGGTGTGAAAGGTGCTCACCTTGCTCGGTCATTCTGTAGCCGTCGGAAACTTTCTCGACAAACCCTTCGTCCTCAAGCCTGTCTAGAGTTCGTGAGAGGGTCTCCTGGTGAATTCCAAGAAGCCTCCTTAGACCGTGGAACGTGAAAACAGAGAAGCGTTCATGCTGGATTGCCTCCAGCACTTTACCGTCTCTGGGCGATAAACTGGAGTCTTGGTCGAACCCCAAGTCCTCTGACGAGTCATCAAGCTCCTCTTCCGGACTATCTTCCATCAAGTTGGTATGCTAGGGGTAGATACGGGATATATACTTAGTAGTCAAGCAAAACTGAGTAAGTCCCTGAGACTTAACCAGCTCATGTGGGACGATGCAAGTAGTCGCTTGTCATGTTGCGGAAATTCTCATCCCTCCCACGCTCAAAATTTCCACTCTAGCCGGCATACCCTCCCCCCTCTCACGCTCAATATTCACGAGGGAAAGATCGAGTTTTAAACGAAAAATGCTCGTTTTCTGCGAAAAAGATCGTTTCCACCATCTACCCCGGACGCAAAGTATTCCTAACATTAGACCGACCATCCTCCGATTCCTAGCGATTTTTTCCACGTTCAAATTTTTCGCTCGGACCTGTATACCCCCTCCCCCTCTCGTGCTCAAATTTCACGCTCAATTCGTAAACCTCACAAGGACGATCATGCGAGTCTCACGAAGAGGATTGGGCAGGTGGTTGATGGTTCCTGATTCAGGGGTCTCTATAAAGGAGCGGCTGAGTTTAGGATTGGTGGGTCTCTCGGACGATGAATGGTGGTTTCCAGGTGTTCCTAGCGCTATCTCCTCCCAACTACACCTACTACTCGAGGCCGCCCGGGGTTGTCCAAGGACCCAGCTGTCCCGAGTGCAGGTTCAGGGTTCAACTTGGCTGGAGGTTTTGTGCGGAATGCGGGTGCAACCTATCGTGTAGCAGTTGTGGGTCAGATCTCAGGCCGATAGATAATTACTGCGCCAATTGTGGAATCCGGCTATTCAAGACCCAAGCTTCCCCGCGCTAAGCCCAAACGGCGATGTAGCTATCCCTCAGACGCTGTTCAGTCGATCTTGGTCCCGTCAGTTTTGGCTTCTGAAATGATTTTCTGTGCTAGCTCGATGCTCTCCTTCTTTTGAGCTTCCATTGTTTGGGCGCCAATGTGGCAAGTTGCGACGGTCACTCCTTTGGGTAGAGTGATGAGATTCTTTTCCCAATCATCAACAGGAGGCTCTGAATGGAAAACATCCAACCCGGCCCCGCCCAAGTGGCCGCTCTTGAGCAGTTCGAAGAGGGCTGGTCCATCGACGATGTCGCCTCTTGACGTATTGACGATATAGGCGCCTTTCTTCATCATTCCCAATTTCCTTGAATCTATGAGGTGATGAGTTTGGGGAGCATATGGAACGTGTATGCTTACGATGTCAGATTCTCGCAGCAACTCTTCCAAGGAACCAGCAAGTTCGTACGTGAGGCCTGCGATTCCTCGGGGACGGATTACATCATACCCCCACACGTCTGCCTCGAACCCCACTGTCAGTATCCTCGCAACTTGGCCACCTATTCTGCCGGCGAGCCCAATTATCCCAATCTTCTTGCCCTGCAGTTCGCAGCCAATCAATTCATTCTTGATCCATCTGCCCTCTTTCATTTCCCGGTCGGCGAAGCTGATCTTTCGCAACAGAGATAACATCAATCCTACGGTTAATTCTGCAACGCTAATTGTTGGCGCGGCAGGGGTGTTTAGGACTTTGATCCCAGCATCCTTGGCCGCTTTCAGATCGATGTTATCGAGTCCAACGCCTGCTCTACCAATGATCTTGAGTTTCCGGGCGGCATTGACAATCCCGGCCTCTATCTTGGTCCGACCTCGAATAATCACGATCTCGTAGTCCGGAATTTTTAGGATGAGTTTTTCCCTAGTGATCCCTGCTTCATCGTCAACCTGGAACCCGTTGGATTTCAGGAGATCTAACCCTTCGGCATCGACATGGTCGCAGACTAGAATCCTCATCGCTTACTTGCTCCTTGCCTCGATTCGATCGGCGAGTTGTAGTTTTCGGACTAGCGCCTGTGCAGCAATCGTAACCGGATCCCAAACCGGGGCCAAGGGTGGGGAATAACACGTCTCAATACCCGCGAATTCCTCAACCGTTAGACCCAGATGCGCAGCCATTGATGCAAAATTCGCCCTGAGTGTTGCTCCCTCCTCTCCGA
>VBBA01000404.1:0-2488 GCA_005888675.1 Candidatus Bathyarchaeota archaeon
GACGGAGGAGTGGACCAGAGAAACGCGGCTCAAATTGTCAAGGTGGGTGCGACAGTTCTCGTCGCAGGCGCTTCGATCTTCCGTAAGGTAGACGTTAAGTCCGCTCTTCAAGAGATCAGGAACGTGACGGAGAGAACGATCAGAGAGGTTCCAGCATAGTGCTCGTTCAGATCGCTTCAATGCGAACAGCGCTCGCGGAGGCTTTGCTCGAACTTGGATCGAAGGATCCTAGGATAGTGGCTCTCGGTGCAGACACTTCCGTCTCGATTAAGACTAACCTTTTCGGAGACCGCTACCCGGAACGATTCTTCAACGTTGGCATAGCCGAGGCGAACATGATCGGGATTGCCGCCGGCCTCGCGCTCTCCGGGAAGGTACCTTTCGTAAGTACCTACTCAGCCTTCGTCCCTGGCAAGTGTCTCGATCAAATACGCAACGCGATCGCGTATCCCAGGCTTGACGTGAAAATCGTTTCTTCACATGGCGGGTTAAGCGTTGGTCCTGATGGAGCATCCCATCAGACCGTTGAGGATTTGGCTGCGATGAGGGCAGTGCCAAACATGCAGGTCATCGTGCCCTCGGACGGGCCCTCAACGAGGGCGCTAATCGTACAAGCATCGATGACAAGCGGTCCTTTCTATTTTCGACTAGCTAGGCCGGATGTTCCGACTATGCACACAGCTACTTCCGATCTTAGAATTGGTAAGGCCACTGTCCTCCGGGCCGGCAAGGATGTTTCATTGATTGCATGCGGATTATTAGTGAATGAAGCCCTGGAAGCTGCAGAGACATTATCCACAGAGAATATCTCGGCAGAGGTCATCGATTCTCACACACTCAAACCGCTCGATAGCGAGACCATTCTGAGGTCCGCTAGGAAGACGGGCGCGATCGTCACATCCGAAGAGCACAACATAATCGGTGGCCTGGGCGGAGCAGTCGCTGAGACAGTGACCGATTCGTATCCAGTCCCGGTCGCAAGGATAGGGATACGCGACACATTTGGCGAATCGGGAGAGCATCCAGAGCTAATGAAGAAATATGGGCTGACGTCGAAGGAGATAATCGAAACCGCCAGAAAATTGGTTCGGACCAGGTGATTGTTAGATGAAGATATTTCTTGACTCTGCCAACGTTGCATCGATCAAGACCTTCGCAGATATGGGAATTCTTGACGGCGTCACTACGAATCCTACTCTCATTGCGAAGGAGAGCCAAGGATTCTTGGAACTCGTGGGGGAGATACTTCGAATCGTAACTGGACCGGTGAACTTGGAAGTTGTGAGCCAGAATACTGAGGGGATGCTTCATGAAGCTCATGACTTGGCGGCGCTGGCGCCGAATGTGGTCGTGAAGGTTCCTATGACCTCGGAGGGGCTCGTTGCGGTTCGGAAGTTGCACAAGGAGGGGATCAAAACTAACGTGACCCTGGTCTTCTCTCCGAATCAGGCCTTGCTTGCTGCGAAGGCTGGTGCTGGTTACGTGAGTCCGTTCATCGGACGATTGGATGATGTGGGGCATGTTGGGATGAGTGTAGTGGAGGAGATCTTGCAGATTTATCGCAACTATGACATTGAGACCCAGGTTCTTGTGGCAAGCATTCGCCACCCCATCCATGTCGTAGAGGCCGCTAAGTTGGGGGCTCACGTTGCAACGATGCCTTCTGATGTTTTGGAGAAAATGGTCAAGCACCCGTTGACTGACATCGGTCTGAAAAGGTTCCTTGACGATTGGTCTAAGGCGGGGCTAAAGCTGCCTGAGCGTCGGACCCTCGAGGCCAAGACTCGCGGCCTAGCAGGAAACTGATCAGAGAGATCCATTCCTAGTAATGTTCGATCGGGCCTGCCTATTGGGTCATGAGGGATTCTGTGGACACCTCCTTGAGCGTTAGATTTTTGAACCTGTGTCCCATCCTTTCGATGTTACCCTTTGGCGAAGTTCGTATTCGTCACCGGCGGCGTCATGTCGGGGATTGGAAAGGGCGTTATCGCCGCCAGCATCGGTAAGATAGGTCAGGTCCGTGGTCTTCGTGTCACATCAGTCAAGATAAATCCATACCTGAATTACGACGCGGGCACAATGAACCCGTACATTCACGGCGAGGTTTTCGTCACCGAGGATGGCGGCGAGACTGACATGGACATTGGAACATACGAGAGGTTCCTAGATATCAATGTCCCCAAGAGCCACAATATCACTACCGGCCAGGTATACTCATCAGTTATTGAGCGTGAGCGTCGCGGAGACTTCCTGGGAAAGTGTGTCCAGATTATTCCCCATATCACTGACGAGATTAAGGATCGTCTCAGAACGATCGCCCATGACGAAGCAGTCGACCTCGTAATAGTCGAGGTGGGTGGGACGGTTGGCGACATCGAGTCCCTTCCGTATCTCGAAGCGGCTAGAGAGTTCCGGCTGGAGGAAGGGGCGGCCAATGTTGTCAACGTGCACGTGACGCTGGTCCCAGTCCTTGATGTAGTTGGCGAGC
>VBBA01000404.1:2656-3553 GCA_005888675.1 Candidatus Bathyarchaeota archaeon
ACCCTGTTGGATGAGCAGGGTATGGGCGATTATCTAGCACGAAGGTTCCAGTTGAATGGACGGATGCCTCGCTGGGACACATGGAGGCGGACTCTCGAAGATTCTCTACACTCAGAAGGCGAAGTGAATATTGCGATATGTGGGAAATATGCTGGTCTAGCGGATTCCTATGTTAGTGTCAACGAGGCTTTGAAGCACGCAGGAGCCGCTTCCAATACCCACGTGACCTTGGAGTGGATAGAGACAGACGGCTTTGAGAAGGAAACAGAGAAACTCAACGTGCTTTCTCGCTTCGATGGTATCCTGGTCCCAGGAGGGTTTGGGTCCAGAGGTGCCGAGGGCAAGATCAAGGCGATACAATATGCGAGGTCTCACGACCTGCCGTTCCTTGGGATATGTTTCGGTTTCCAGCTCGCAGTCGTAGAGTACGCACGTCACGTTGGGATCCAGGATGCAACAAGTTCAGAGTTCGACTCGGAAGCAAAGAATCGCGTCATAGATCTAATGCCGGAACAGAACAATGTCTCGACAAAGGGTGGGACGATGAGGCTAGGCGCCCACGAGATCATGGTCAAGGACAAGACAATGGCTTACGATCTTTATGGTAGGGGGAAGGCTTGGGAACGCCACCGCCATCGTTACGAGGTAAATCCGAAGCACATTGCAGAGTTCGAAGCGAAGGGTTTAGTGTTCTCAGGCAGTAGTGACAATAACCGTCGAATGGAGATCCTTGAACTGCCAATAAATAGATTCCACCTAGCAACACAATATCACGCAGAGTTCAAGTCGCGTTTGGGTCGACCCTCTCCGCCTTACTTCGGCTTTGTCAAAGCCGCTTTGAAAGCCAAACCGCGTACTCTTCAGAGCAAACATATTATTTCTAAAATAGGAGCCTCG
>VBBA01000405.1 GCA_005888675.1 Candidatus Bathyarchaeota archaeon
GCTAGATTCGGGATCAAGGAATGGAGCGAAGAATTGAAGGATCTTCAGTATCTCATTCTGAACCAGCACGAGGCTATCGTGTTTACGGGAGCAAAGACGTTGGAGAGTGCGTTGGCCAAGCTGAACGAGGAAGCGCCCGGGACTAGGATCGTCGTCACACTGGGAAAGAATGGAGCTGCATACCATGCTGGTGGAAAAATGTTTGCGGTTCAGAACGTTGATGTTGAGAAGCTCGGTGGAAAAGTTGTCAATACAGCGGGATGCGGAGATGCGTTTGTTGGAGCGTTCGGCGCATACAAAACTCTTGGGAAAACTGATGAGGAATCACTTCAGTACGCGAATATGGCGGGCGCCCTGAAGGCGACACGTCCCGAGACTCGGGGAAGTCCAACGAGACGTGAGTTGGAAGAGGCCTATCGAAGGTACAGTCGATAGACGTTCGAGGCGATTCGCGCTCGTCCGAGCGTGAGAACTGATCAACGCATTTTGGTTGGGCATCGATCCTCGTAGAGTTATCAAAATATATCTTTGGAATCATTGTTATGCTGCAATGTTGATTCCTACTCATGTTCTATCGGTGAATTAATATCGCGATAAAAGGGGACACAATTAAAACTGAACTATTATGGTCAGTCAACAGATCAGCGCTGCAACTAGTCCCGCACTAGAACATCCGATCAGATCACGGCCTAAGATTCCCCTGATGCGGCCTATTGTCGACGAGGAGATGATACAAGCCGCTGTCGACGCATTGAGGAATGAAAGACTGGTCATGGGAGAAAGTGTATTCAAGTTTGAAGAAGAGTTCGCTCGATATTGTGGCACTCGTCACGCGATCTCGACTGCGTCTGGGACTGCGGCTCTACAAATCGGATTGCAGGCATTGGGGATTGGTCCCGGTGACTTGGTCATCACAACTCCGTTTACGTTCATTGCGTCATCGAACGCTGTTTTGCACGCTGGAGCACGACCAGAGTTCGCGGACGTTGAGAAGACAGGGTTCAACCTCGACCCTGTGGAAGTAGGAAGGAAGATCAGTAAGGAAACAAGGGCTATCGTTCCTGTTCATTTGTATGGTCAGCCGGCTCGCATGAAAGAGTTCCGAGATCTGGCGTCGGAGCATGGGACGAGGCTAGTCGAAGATGCTTGCCAGGCTCACGGATCCGAAATCAGTGGAAAACGGGCTGGATCTATGGGTGACGTTGGATGCTTCTCGTTCTACACAAGTAAGAACATGACCGTTGCGGGAGACGGTGGAATGATCGTGACTGATGATGACACCGTCGCAGAGACAGCGAAGTCTCTTCGGGATTGTGGACGTGCTTCGAAGTATACCATGTCCCGGATCGGCTACACGTCCAGGCTGAACACAGTAAATGCGGCGATAGGACGAGTCCAGCTTCGGAAGCTGGACCGGTGGAATCTGGTCCGTCGTAGACTCGCAAGCCGGTATCGGAAAGGACTACAAGATGTTGGAGGCATAACCCTTCCACCAGAAGACAATCCAGGCGCGACGTCCGTCTATCACCTATTCGTAATCCGTTCCAAGAACAGAGACGAGCTTGCGAAGAAGCTTGAGGCTAACGGGATCGAAAGCATGGTCCACTATCCAGTCCCTTCACATCTCCAAACTCCCTACAGACGTCTCTATGGCTACACTGAAGGAATGTTCCCAGTCAGTGAGAGACTTGCGGGAGAAGTTCTCAGCCTCCCATTATATCCCGAAATGCCCGACGAGGATGTTGATCGCGTCTGCCAAGTCCTTCGAGATAATTCGACAGGGCAAGCATAGACGGGCTGGTGTGCGAGAAGCTTGGAACAGATCCGCATCGCAGTTATCGGTGCTGGATACTGGGGACGAAAGGTAATCCGGGAAATCCTTAGCGTCAGCGGTGGATCTGAAGCTGTCAAGTTACATGCCATCGTCGACAATAGCCCGACAATGTTGGGCCAATGCCGTCAAGAGTTCGGCACCCAAGACTATCGAGTCGATTACGATGACTTGCTATCTGATTCCGATCTGACGGCTGTGCACATCTGTACGCCGAACCCGACCCATTACGAGGTTGCCTCAGCGTTTCTGAAACATGGGAAGAACGTTATGGTCGAGAAACCTCTAACGCTGAAGAGCGGAGAGGCCTACGAACTAGTTCGACTTGCTAGGGAGAATTCAACTGTCCTATGCGTCGGCCACATTCACAGGTTCAACAATGGCGTCAAAGAACTGAAGCGCGTTCTCTCTAGCGGCACCCTTGGAGAGCCGTACTATCTGCGGCTCAGATGGACTGGTCTGCTTCCTCCGCAAATGCAGAGGGATGTTATCACGGACCTTGCTCCTCATCCGTTCGACATCTGTAACTATCTCACCGATCGATGGCCCTCGCGGATTGCGTGCAAGGCAAGGGGATACAGAACTCCTGGGAATGAAGAGGTCGCATTCATGACGGCTGAATATGATGGAGGCTTGACAGCACAGGTTGTTGCCATTGTCGCGAGTAAGGGGACGGCCTACCTTGACTGCTCGGACCAACAAGCCGTCCTTGTCTGGCCTGACAAAACTGAAACCATCAAGATAACCCCGAGCAATACTATTGGAACCGAGGTCGTTCACTTCATCGACTGTATAATCAACCGGAAAGACTCTGAATTCGCCAATCAATCAGACGGATTACTGGGAGCTAGAGTAGTTAGAATTCTGGAAGCGGCCAAGGAATCGTTGATCCAAGACCGCACCGTCCCAGTTGATGTTCCGATACTGGAGAAGATCCTGGCAAGGTGAGACGCCCCAGATACTCAATCATCAAAGAGGCCAGTGTAGGGAACGGATCTCGTGTATTTGATCAAGTGAACCTTTACGGTTGCAAGATCGGAAAGAACACGAAGGTAGATTCGTACGTCTATATTGAAGAAGGAGTGACGATAGGCGACGACTGCAAGATTCGCCCATTCGTCTTCATTCCTACAGGCGTGACCATTCAAGATGACGTGTTCATCGCG
>VBBA01000196.1 GCA_005888675.1 Candidatus Bathyarchaeota archaeon
CCCGCTAACTGTTGCTGTACCTAACATTTCCATAATGGCGATTGATTAGTATCGATCCCGACGTGTCAAGAACTCACTTGGAAAATGTGTCAGGTCAAGTCGCAACCAGGAGTCAGCAAGTCTCATGAAAAATTGGGAAAGAGACCGTAAGGAACCACTGATCACACGGCTCAGCGCCGGAGTGCACCGCCAGGAACCATTGAAGGAACGAATCAGCCAAGTCGTCTACAAACTCAGAGTCCAACAACACCGACTCGAAGGCGCCAACCAGAAGACTCAGGCACACGACAAGAATCTTTTCGAGAAGCTAGTCCAGTCGCAAATGTCAAAGGACAACGCCCGCAGCGTCATGTACGCCAACGAGATCGCGGAAATACGGAAGATGGCGAAGATAACCGTTCGCAGCGAACTCGCACTCGAACAAGTCACCCTACGCCTAGAAACCATCCAGGAATTCGGAGACGTCGCCGCCCTGATGGGTCCAGTTGCAGGAGTGGTCCATCAAATCAAGAGCCAGATCTCAGGTGTGATGCCGGAGGTCAGCTATGAACTTGGTGAAATATCCGAATCGCTCAACGGCATGGTCATGGAAGTAGGTGAAGCGACAGGGCAAGGTTTCGATATGGAAGCATCTGGTGCAGAGGCCACGAAGATCATGGGAGAGGCGAATACCATCGCAGAACAGAGAATGCGGGAGAAGTTCCCAGACCTACCAATCCCGACCACCGCCACTCTAGAACGGCCGATTGAGCCGACCTTTCCAAAGTGAGGGAGAAACAAAACTCCCCACCAACCTTTTTGGTATATGAGAGAGAAAAAACATGATTACAAGTCTCGAACAAGTTCGAAGGTTCCTCGGAAAGCCGCTCCAGGACCCATACGGTAGAACCCATGGCAAACTCATCGGCATAACCGCCAATCTCAGAGACGAAGCCACCGCCGTAGGGGTCGAAACGGCCAACGGTGAATTCGCACAGTACCCAGGCGAACGACTATGGATCAACGGCGAAAACTTGACACTCGTCCCGGCATGGAAACTGGAATCTGAAGACTTCCGAAAAGAGTTCGACATAGTGACACGCCGACTCAAAGCCTTGGATGAACTGTTCAGTGTTGGGGACATTCAACAGGACATTTACGAAGATCTGAGAAAACAACACGAGGAAGGCATCAACGAACTCAAAGAGAAACGCCGGACGTTACTCGACACTCTAGCGCGTAGAACGGGATTGTTGAACGGTCAACTTCGAGAGCTCCAAACATACCTGGCAAGCAACAAGATGCTCCATGCGAGCGGTGAATTTGACGACGCTGGTTACAGAAGCGCCAGCAGCGAGATCGACACGGGACTCGTGCGAACAGTTGCAGAGCGCAAAGACATTGAAGCAATAACAACATACTTGGTTCGCCTTGACCCAACGACGCCCATAGCAGGTAGCCCACAACAAGAAATAGCACCTCAACCGCCTCAGCCTGCCACCCCATCAACTCAGAGCTCTACCGTCCAAGCAACTTCTCGCGAGCCAGCCCTAGTCCTACACGTCAAGGAGAAATAAACTACAATGTCACTGTTCAAAAGGCTTGAAGATCGAGTTCACACCATCCCTCTAAAGGAACGGATAGAACAGGCCCTCTTCAGGCTCAACACTCAGAAGGCCAAACTAGAACAGACATCAATGAGGCTACAGCAGAGAGACAAAGAAATGTTCCAAAGAACCGTTGGAGCCGAACTCTCCAAGGACAACTCCCACGCCAGATTGTACGCCAACGAGTGCGCCGAGATTCGCAAGATGGCGCACATAGTGCTAAGCAGCGAACTTGCCCTCGAAAGGGTGATTCTCAGGCTTCAGACCATCGAAGAGTTCGGAGACATAATGACCCAGATTGCTCCAGTGATCGGAATAGTCCGGGAAACAAGGGGAAGGATCGCAGGCGTGATCCCCGAAGTTGCTAACGAGCTTGGAGAGGTCAACGATATGCTCAGCGACATGAGCCTCGAAAGTGGCGGAGTAGAAGGAGACCAAAACTATGAGATACAATCCTCAGGAGGAGAAGCCAAAAAGGTCCTTGAAGAATCCGGACTGATAGCAGAGCAACAAATGAAAGAACGGTTCCCAGAACTCCCCGTCCCAGGCGCTCGCGAATCTCAACAACAACCAAAGACAGCAGTCGAGCCGAAGGTCCCGGTCGCAGTGGCCGTCGCCGTCTCCGAGGCAGGAGCCGAGGCGGAAATCCCGAGATCATCGACGCTACAACGGCCTTTCGAGGACAGACTCTTGGAGTACATCAAATCCCGCAATGGCGAGATCAGTATCAGCAACTGCTCTACAGACCTCTCCGTAGGAACTGATGAAATCAAGAGGGGACTAGAAAGACTCCGTGGTGACGGGAAGATAGTCATCGAGTAGACCAGCGCCACTCAAACCTCCCAATAATTCAGCACCATCCGACTTCCGATAATCAAAGTGGAGAAACATTGACCAGTGTCAGCATCAGAAGAGCTTGAAGGCTTAGCAGTAAGATTCGCTCAAGAGGCGATCGAACTCGAAAAGAAAGGATCAAGACGACTTGCCGCGCAAAAGTATCAGAGAGCCCTAGAAGTCCTCCTGAAGCTCTGCGCTCTGTACCCTACGGCTGCCCAGAACAGGGTCTACATGGAACACGCCGAAGCCTATCGTAGAAGAATCCAAGAACTCCAGACCCAAGCAGCGGAACCAGACCATCCTCTTGAGGGACGAGACCCGTCCAAACCCACAAGCTTCGACCAGTGGGTTCTCACAGAGAAACCAGACATCAGCTGGGACGACATAGCGGGACTTGAACGGCCAAAACGTGCTATAGAAGAATCAATAATCTTCCCAGTCCGTCGCCCAGACCTCTTCCCACTAGGCTGGCCACGGGGAATCTTGTTCTTCGGACCCCCAGGTTGCGGTAAGACCCTGTTGGCAGCTGCCATCGCGAGTGAGGTCAAGGGCGTCTTCTTCTGCGCGGACGCTGCATCATTGATGTCGAAGTGGCTGGGCGAGTCGGAGAGGAATGTTAGTCAGCTCTTCGTCAAGGCAAGAGAGGTCTCTGACAATGGTCAGCCTGCGATCGTCTTCTTAGACGAGGTGGACTCGCTAATGGGTGTTCGGGGAGAAGAGGTTGGTGGGGAGGTCCGGGTTAGGAACCAATTCCTCAAGGAGATGGACGGCATACTGGACAAGAAGAAAACCTATCATGTTTACTTGATCGGCGCGACGAACAAGCCCTGGGTCCTTGACGAACCCTTCATCAGACGATTCCAGAAACGGATCTATGTACCACTACCCGACGTCAAAGCCAGGATGGACATGTTCACCATATACGCCGAGAACCTCAGATTCAATGACAACGTCGACCTCCCAGAACTGGCCCGCATGACCGAAGGCTACTCCGGAGGCGACATCCGCGACCTGTTCCAGTCAACCCATCTAAAAGTCGTGAGAAGCTTCTTCCAGCACGGCAAAGTAGCGGACCCCAATGCTCTACCTGACCCGATCACGATGGAAGACTTCCAGACAATTCTCACGGAGAGAAGACCAAGTGTTTCACAGGGTATCCTGAAACGGTATCATGACTGGGACGAGTCGTTCAAGGCAAGCTAATGCCAAACAAGAGGACTGGTGACTTGCACCTCGATGGCACGGATCTTCGAATCTTGGCCGAACTGGTTGAAAACTCGAAATCAAGCTACGTCGAGATCGGAAGAAGACTCGGACTACATCCCAACGTCGTAGCCTACAGGGTGAATAGGATGGAAGAATCCGGGATAATACGCGAATACACTGCCCACGTTGACTTCTCCAAGCTAGGACTCTCAGAACAAGTCTTCGTCGCCGCAAACTTCCCCAACAGCAGCCCAAGAGAGGACATGCTCAAGCAAATCTCCGACATTCCCGGAACGATGAGCATCGTCAGCAGCCTCGGCAGCCCAGAAGGACTGGTCTTCATAGTCGCCAAGAACAAAGAAGATGTGAACAGCGTGCTATCCAAGCTAAGATCGCTAAACCTAGACATCGAATTCACATCCTCAGTAATCAAGACCTACGACGAAGGCCGTCTTGGAACCTTCCTCAGAACTATGGCAACAGCCATTCCGGCAGAGGGTTCGTAAGAATCGGAAACACAAACCCCCTTCCTACTAGCATTACGCTCGATAGTCCCCAGGAAACCGACAGACCTCATCGCACTCACGATCCTGTTAACCGCCGGATTCCAGGGACAGTCGCTGACTCTCATCCTAATCGCGTCTATGACACTGCTCCTAGCATCATACGCCCAGACGATTCTTGCAGAACCAGAACAGCTCGCCCTATACTCATACGGAGTAACGAAGAAACAGCTAGTCCTAGTACACTACACCAAGGGACTCTTGATAGCGACAATTGGAACCCTTCCTTTCTACCTGCCAGCACTGATGGCGAGTTACCGCTCACCCTCAATCTGGGCCATTCTACTGCCCACTCTCTTAATCTCAGGAATTTTCTACCTACTCCCGTTTGCTTTCCGGCTTCGATCAACCCAATTTGTTGGTCTACTCAAGAACTAGGACTAGGGTTCTAGAGGGCTCGCTTTGTCTAATTTGCTGCTCTACGTCAAAGCTCTCCTCAAGGACTACAAACGCGAAAACGGATTCCTGCGACTGTACAATGGATTGACTTTTGGACTCGACAAGGGAGACTTCTTGGCCGTCACTGGTGCTAGTGGTTGGGGTAAGTCGACGCTGGTCAACATCATCTTGGGCGTCGAAAAACCCAGCCGAGGAACCATACTGCATGATGGCAAAGACGTGACTCGATTACCATTCATGAAACGCTTTGGAAAATCACGGGTGGCCGCTGTATTTCAGAGATCTACCTCGTTGCCGCAACTCACCGTCGGTCAAAACCTGAACCTGGCCCTCTCATTAGTTGGCATCAAGAAGACCGAGAGGAAGGAGAGGATCGACGAAGCGCTCTCATTTTTCGGGCTTGAGAATTCCTCCGGTTCATTCCCTGAAAACTTGAGTGCCGGCCAAAAACGACGTATCGATCTTGCAAGAGCACTAGCAGTAAGGTCCGACTTTCTGGTTCTCGATGAACCCGTGAGCGACCTAGACACTTCTACGACGAATCTCCTCCTTCCTTTGCTAAAGGGAATGAACCGTGACCATGGAACAACTGTTCTGATGACAACTGCAATACCAAGAGTGGCATCCATTGCAAAACACCAGGTCCACCTGACAACTCCAATGGTATCGGTGTCTAATGTCAATGCTCACAAGGCGGAGGCCTAGAAAGCAGTGTTCAAGGAAAACCCATCATTCACGGATCGCTTGAAGGAAGCTCTCAAACCAACCCCGATGAAGCGAAGGATCGAGTTCACAATCCAGAAACTACGACTACAATCCTCCCGTCTGGATAAGACGCTCAGCCAATTGGAAACCCGGGATCATACACTCCACGAAAAGTGCGTCAAAGCCCTCGAGACCCGGGACACTTCAACCGCCACCCTCTACGCGAATGAATGCGTCCAATTGAGGAAGCTGGCAAGAACCGCTCTAAGCAGTCAGATATGCTTGGAGCAAGCACTTCTTAGACTTGAGACGATCGAGCATTTTGGCGACATGGTCCAAGGTATGAGCCAGGTTAAAGGAATAATCGGACTCGTCCGTAGTGAACTCGAAGGGCGACTCCCCGAATTATCCACTGGGCTCGGCGATGTTGAGGATTCTCTTGCGGGACTCACGTTGGAGGTGGGTGAGGCCGTGGACATTGAAGGGGCTAGTGTTGTCGCGAGCGACGAGTCGGCCCGGATATTGAAGGAGGCTGACATGATGGCTGAGCAGAAAATGAAAGAGAGATTTCCCGAGATACCCCAAATGGCCCGTGACGCAGGTCGAGTTCGATAGAGATCTGATTCCAAGGAGGCGTTAGGGAAAACAAATGCTTTCGCCAGAACTCGAGGCCAAAGCCCTACTCGGCAAGAGTATCAGCGATGTATACGGCCGTTCTTTGGGACGAATAATTGGTGTCAATCGGAACCAGTTTGGAGAGATGGAAGGATTGGAAGTAGAATCTCCAGGCGGTAATGTCATCGACATACCGTCTAAGAGTATCATGCTTACACCGAAGATGGTCACGGCCACACCCGAGTGGAAGGTAGATGCTAACGAGCTCTCAGGCGAAATTGCTACGGTAAAGAGGCGGATCGTTGCGCTTGAAGGTCTGCGGGACAAGGGAGATGTGGATCGTGAAATATACGAGGAGCTTTTGGAAGCTCAAAGGTCGGGTTACCTGTCAAAGGTCAAACAGACCGAAGCTCTCGTTGGAGCACTCCGTGCTAAGCTTGAACGGACAAACAATCAGCTAACCAGTCTGACAAAGCATCTAGTAAACGCTAAACTGGATTATCAGAGCGGTGAGATAGATGAAGCATCCATGAAGCTGGCGGTCGGCTCCATCGAGCCCAGTCTCAAGCCATTGATAGCGGAAAAGAACGACCTTTCAAGCACGCTGAAGACACTTGAAGACCTACTCCCGGCCCACGTAAGAGCCTCCTAGCAGTTTTCACCGGAGCATTAAAATCGTAATATCCTGACGAGATCAACTCATTAGTCCCAACTAGCGTGAATCGGGAGCCAAGGCGGAGTGAGAGCTTTCATCCTTGCGGGAGGATCGGGCACACGCCTCTCGCCACTTACAAGCTACGTACCGAAATGCATGATACCCGTCGCAGGCCGACCATTCATCGACCACGTAATCGACTATCTTCACAGCCACAACATTCGAGACATAGTTCTCCTTCTATCCGCAGACGATGCCGAGGTCTTCAAAAACCATCTCGGCGAGGGTTCCAAATTAGGTGTTAAAGTCCAATACAGCATCAGCCCTAGAGCCGGGACAGCAGCGGCATTACAAGCAGCTTCAGACCTTGTAGACGGCTCCTTCATCATCTACTACGGTGATGTCATGGCCGACTTGGACTTGACAGCGATGCTTCGATTTCACGAGGAAAAAGGCGCCCTCTGCACATTGGCTCTCAGCAGAGGGGTCAGACTTGATTATGGAGTAGGGAAGCTGGATGGTGAGGGACGCCTGCAACACTTCGAGGAGAAGCCAATCTTATCAGAATACCCGGTCTCGATCGGCATCTACGCATGCCAGCCCAGATTCCTCTCCTACTGTAAAGTAGGCTCAGACCTTGCAGCCGATGTCCTGCCACATCTCATATCAAAAGGAGAAAGAGTGTATGGATATGTCACGGACCAACCTCACCACGACATCGGCTCATTCAAACAGTTGAACCAAGCCAAGGAATTCTTGGCAACGAAAAAGAAACAGGTCCCATTGTCAGTGTCTCGGTCCAAGAACAAATACAGTGACATCTAGGGTTTCTTACGTTGGACTTGGTGCTGGCCGATGCTCTTTTTCTGAGGTAGACTATCTTCTACGACTATGCCTATCGACGACAGTCTGTCTCTAATCTTATCTGACAATTGATATTCGCCTCTAAGGCGAAGCTCTGTTCTAAGCTCTAACAATAGATTGACCAATTCTAAAGAATTCTCCTTGGAGGCCGCATCTACTTGAAGGACGCCTAAGATCGAACCCAGCTCCTCCAAAGACCGTCGCACCTCTAATCCTACCTTTCCCGGATTCTCGCCAAGTTTCTCGGCAAGACCAACTATCTTGATGTAAGCCGTCAACGCCCCAGGCGTGTTGAAATCATCATTCATTGCTAGGAAGAACTCTGCCCTAGTATCTTCCAAATCTTTCCGCAATACTTCCTCATCCTCTCTAATCTTCGGCGGACGAGCAGATGCCAGGACCAACAACTCGTAAGCGCGGCTAAACCGTCGGGCGAGGCTTGAAGCCTGCACCAATGCCTCCTCTGTATAATCGACGGGACTCCGGTAATGAGTTGATGCGTAGAAAACGCGTAGGGCATCAACTCCAACCTTGCTGATTGCTTCTTGGATCGGGACGATATTCTTGAGCGTCTTATGCATCTCCTGCCCCCGTATGTTCAACAGACCAGTATGCAACCAATATTTGGCCAATGGCTCCTTGCCCGTAAGTCCTTCCGCCTGTGCGATCTCAGCCTCGTGATGGGGAAAGATGAGATCAGTACCGCCACCATGGATGTCGTACGTCGGACCAAAGTAAGTGACCGTCATCGCAGTGTCCTCAATGTGCCAGCCAGGCCTACCCTTGCCCCACGGACTATCCCACGCGATCTCACCCTGCTTCTGACTCTTCCAGAGCACAAAATCAGCAGGGTTCCTCTTCAACGGGTTAGGATCAACCCTATGAACAACCAGGTCTTCGATCCGCTGTCTCGACAGCTTGCCATAACCCGGGAACTTTGTGACGTCAAAGTAAACGTCCCCGCTATCAACTCGATAAGCGAGCCCTTTCTCGATCAGTCCCTCAATTTGACCGATGATCTCGGGTATATGATCAGAAGCCTTTGGGTACAGGTTGATGCAGTCGACTCTCATGTCCTTCATGTCCTTGTAGAATAATCGGGCGTAACGGTCCGCAAGCCTCAGCGGATTCTCACTACCCTCATGGGCTCTGTTTATGATCTTGTCGTCGATGTCTGTTATGTTCATGACAAAGAATACGCTGAATCCCTTCCAGCGAAGGTACCTCGCGACTATGTCATAGGCGACGTATGTCTTCGCATGACCTATGTGTGAGACATCGTAGACGGTGGGACCGCAGACGAATAGGTTGACTCGTCCCTCGCGGATTGGTTTGAAACTCTCCTGTTTCCTTGTTAGGGTATTGTAGACTCTAAGTTGGGATTGAACGGTCATACTTCAGACCCTGAGAAATCTCCGCTTCTAACTCATGAAGACGGTGGCGGCTTCGGTGGCTGCG
>VBBA01000406.1 GCA_005888675.1 Candidatus Bathyarchaeota archaeon
AATTGCTTAAGACTTTGGACGGCACGACTCATCTGGTTCTGAAACCCCAGGAGACTTTGTGGGTTGGTGTCATCTTCACGAACGGGGCCTCACCCTCTTTCCACGGATCTCGGTGGACCCATGCAAACTTAGAATGGAACAGTTTGTAAATCTCACGGTACTCCTCCCCTTTCTCTAGGAGCTTCACAGATCCTTGGATCATCACTGCCCTCATAGGACTGTAACTATCGACGATCATGGCGGCTTTGGGATTTTCTCTGAGATTCTTCAGTTTCTTCGTCTTGTAATCGACAGCGACGTAAATGTAGCCATCATTGTAGAGATGTGAGACGGGGACGACGTGTGGCTGTCCATCTTTGGATGCTGTGGCGAATCTGCATATTTCCGATTTGTCAAGATATTGTATCTCTGAGTCAGATAATTTGGTTTCAGTTCAGCCAGTATACGACCAAAGAATTTCTACGTCGCCGCACCCTGTCAATCTCTCTGGCCTTTGGCTCCGGGCCAAGGCTTAACCATCAGCCCACGACGGGTTTTCTGATGGCGTCGGGCAGAGGCTCGGACCTCCTTGTAGAATGCCTGGAGAATGAACAAGTCCAGTATGTTTTCCATTTACCGGGCGAGGAGACCCTCGCGATTACAGATTCGCTTGGTCAGTCCAAATCGATCAAACTAGTCACGGTCCGGCATGAGCAGGGGGCCGCGTTCATGGCCGGTGTTTATGGCAGGTTGACAGGGCAGGCTGGAGTCTGTGTGGCTACGTTGGGACCGGGAGCGACCAACCTTGCAACGGGAATCGCAGATGCTAACATGGACCGTGCTCCGCTCATCGCTATTACTGGCCAGGCGGCTCTCGCGTATGCGCACAAGGAGTACCATCAGTATGTTGACATCGTCAACGTTCTTCATCCAATAACCAAGTGGAATTCTAGAATACAGAAGCCGGAAACAATTCCCGAATCCGTACGCAAAGCCTTCAACATCGCCGAAACAGAAAAGCCCGGATCCTGTCACCTCGAAGTCTCGGACGATATTGCGGAGGCAAAAGCAGACGGTAAGCCTCTGATACGTTCGACAATCGAGTTAACAAGACCCTCGACCAATCACTTGAAGGCGGCGGCTCAACTAGTCAACAAGGCCAAGTTTCCGGTCATCATTGCGGGGGCGGGAATCGCAAGGGCGCTGGCAAGCGACAGTCTAAGAAAATTGGTGGCGAAGTCCCGAATTCCTGTTGTCCACACGTACATGGGCAAGGGTTCGATCCCTGACGATGATTCTCTATCTCTCTACGCCATCGGAATCGACCGGAAAGGACCAGCGGCGATTGCACTCGACAAGGCAGATCTTGTAATGACAATAGGTTATGATTTTGTCGAATATCCTCCAGGGACGTGGAACACGAGAACAGATAGGGAGATTCTCCATATTGACAGTACGCCTGCGGAAGTAGACGCGAGCTATCAGCCTCGTATTCAGCTCATTGGCCAGATTAGCGAGACGCTCCAACTCCTGACAGGCTACATGGAAACAAGACGAGGAGATTATGACGAATCCGTTAGGGGAGAGATTCTGCGAGAAGTTGAAGATGGCAGTGACGACGTATCATATCCGATGAAGCCGAGAAGGATTCTACATGAGATTCGTGCCGCGTTGAGACGGAACGACATTTTGATATCTGACGTGGGAGAGCACAAGAACTGGATATCGCGACTATTCACGACGTATGACCCCCGCACGGTTCTGATCAGCAACGGATACTCTTCAATGGGTATTGGCGTCCCGGGTGCAATCGCGGCCAAACTCGTTCATCCAGAGAGGAATGTGATGGCTGCTTGTGGAGATGGTGGGTTCATGATGACATGCAACGAGCTTGAAACTGCTCAGAGGCTTGGGACCGGTATCGCGGTGGTTGTCTTTAGAGACAATGCCTTCGGTTCGATAAGGAAGAAGCAGCTTGCAAAGTTTGGCAGGGCCACTGGGGTTTCATTTGAGAATCCGGACCTTGTGAGGTTGGCAGAATCTTTCGGAGCGAAAGGATACCGCCCAGAAAACGTGAACGAATTGCAACCAATCCTACGGGAAGCACTCACTTCCCGCTCCTAACCCGAGCGGAATCTCAGATCTAGCCTCATTGTCACCATAGGACGGTCATCAGTGAAAGCAAGCACATTAATCCCATGGGAATGATCACTATGCTGTGATGGATCAAGCCGTTACTGTCGACCGGGTAATGGAAGCGTTACGCGAATGTTACGATCCAGAGATTCCTGTGAACGTTGTCGACCTCGGACTGATCTACAACGTTTCAGTGGACAAAGGAACTGTACACGTGAAATATACTCTGACGGCTAAAGGTTGTCCAGCTCACGAGCTTCTCAGCCAACAAATGAAGAGCGCGGTCCAGCGGGTTCCCGGCGTGACGAGTACTGAAGTGGAAGTTGTCTGGGATCCACCATGGACGCCAGAGAAGATGACGGACCAAGGAAAGCAACGGCTTCAGGCGATCCAAGAAGAGAATTCGACAATAGACCAGATCTTTGACCCCTCAACGTTCAAACCGAAGAAGAAGGGACATCTAGTAAAGAATCCGGATGGGACAATGTTGCTCATCAACTTGGCGAACGTGAGATTCCGCGTCAACGATGATATTGCCAGTCTGTGGGAAAGGAGCGAAGGTACCAGAACTGTGGACGAACTTACGAGCCTTGTCGGGATGGAGTTGCAGCTCTCTCCGATCGAGGTTAGACCGCAGGTAGTCGAGTTGTACAGGTCGCTGGTTGCGGCCGGGTTGATCGAGGCAGAGAAACAGGACGAGCACGTCTTGCCTCTTAGATCATAATACTCTTCTCTTTCTCTTCCTTTGAACGCAGTTATTGTCGAAAAATCTCGACCTACCAAACTATGAGTGAATCTTGATATTCTCAATCGAACACACACTTGCCCTGAAACATCATGTCTCTACCTGAGTCTGAATTACAGAAGCGCTTGAAGGGCATACAGTGGCAAAACGGAAACTGTCTTTCTTGTATCTGGTTTGCCACAACCGATCCACTCAACGCCGATCTGCTTGACCGGGCAAAATGTATTCATCCGAAGCTGAAAATCTACCAGCTCGTCGTCTCTGGCCGTGACTGGTGCAACCTGTACGAGGAGATCAAACAGAAGCAGATCGAACACAAGCAAGAAATGGCTTTGAAGGCAGAGGCAAAATCCGGATAAACACAATTATAGCAAATACTACAGCAAGGTTCTCTTATCCTAGTATGACACGAGC
>VBBA01000416.1 GCA_005888675.1 Candidatus Bathyarchaeota archaeon
TGGGACGGACAGTAAGTGGGTACCCAAAGTAAACGTGTTTAGTCCCGGTTGGTTCTCTCGGGGTCATAAGAACGTCCTTGTAATTTGCTAGCCTCTTGTCCCAATAGGCTGCGTTCTCCCGTCGGATATCGATAAACCCGTCCAGCTTCCCGATTTGATGAATCCCAAACCCTCCCTGGACCTCGGTAGGTCGGAAGTTGTAGCCATAGGTCACGAATAGGAAGCGTGGATCAATCCCGCTGTGTTCGATAGCATGCTTCGGACCCTCTCTAAGGTCTCTTATCCAACCGAAGGCCCGCATCGCCTTCAGATACTCGTAGAACTCGTCGTCATCTGTAACGACCATGCCTCCCTCGATCGTCGAGATGTGGTGGGACATGAAGAAGCTGAACGTGCCCATGTCCCCGAACGTCCCGACCTTTCGACCCTTGTACTCGGCCCCGGTGGACTCACAAGAGTCCTCTAACAGGTACAGATTATGATCACTAGCCACCTTCACTAGCTCGTCGACTTCGCAAGGGCATCCTAGAAGGTGAACAGGCATTATGGCGCTCGTCTGTGTATCGATCGCTTTCTTCACCTCTTCAGGCTCAATGTTCATGGTTTCCGGATTGACATCCACCAGAACAGGGGTACAACCAACATTCGCAATCGGGTACACAGTTGTAGCCCAAGTCACTGCGGGAGTGATGATCTCTGTCCTCGGCATTATCCGATCCTGAAGCAATGGATTCGTCAATACAGAGAGCGTTAGTAGATTGGCTGAGGAGCCCGAGTTCACCATGACCGCATGCTTGGACCCCAAGTATTCTGCGAACATTTCCTCGAATCGCTTCACCTTCTTCCCCATCGTCACCCAGGTGGAAAGCATGGACTCCAAGGCCTCCTCTACCTCGTCTGCCCCGTAGCTCGGAATAATTAGTGGAATCTTTGTTTTGCCGGGGACAAACTCATGCTTGTCGTTGATCTTGAAGTGTTTTCGAATGTGGGGACGTACCCTGTCGAGTGTCTCGGACATTATTCGGCGTCTACCGGTATTCGTTTCATCTCGGAACGGTACCAGGCGAATGCTCGCTTGAGCCCATCCTCAAAATCTACCTTGGGCTCCCAACCTAACTCTTTCCGAGCCTTGGAAAAGTCGCCCCAGCTCCTTGGGATATCGACCCGTCGAGCATCAGGATTCCAGTGAATCTCTGGTTTCAGCCCGCTGACCTTCACGACCTCATCCGTAATCTGTCCAACAGATCTTTCCTTTCCACTGGCGAAATGATAGATCTCTGACCTCTTCCCTTTCTCTGCCAAGAGCGCGTATCCTCGGACGATGTCTTCCACGTAGGCAAAGTCTCGAGTGGGATTAGGGTTGCCCATGTCCAACGGCTCCCTATTCAACAGGCGTGTTATGATGGAAGCGATCAGGAATTCTGGACGTTGTCTGGGGCCGAAGTGGTTGAACGCTCTAGAGATGCTAATGTCCATCTCATACATCTCTGCAAACGATAGTGCTAGACTCTCTCCCGAGAGTTTACTAGCCGAGTAGATGTCGATTGGATGGGCGGGCTGCTCCTCGTTAATCGGCATATGATCCTGCTTCCCATAGACGTGACACGTGCTAACGTAAACCATCTTCTTCACTTGTCGCTCGCGAGCGGCCATCAAGAAGTTCAAGGTTCCCAGAGAGTTGACAGCAAAAGTGTTGAACACCTTCGCCCTCGTTTCAGGGATAATGGTTGTCGCGGCTAGATGAAAAGCAACATCGACACCTTTCAACGCCTCGAACAAGCTCTGGTAATCCTGTACGTCCCCGACCACTGTCTTAGATTTGGGACCCAGGTGAAGGGTCATACCATGGGGAGAACGGACAAAGCATCGGACCTCTGCTCCAAGACCATTCAGCAGCTCCGCCAGGTGACCGCCGGCAAAACCGGTGGTACCAGTTACTAGCACGGTCTTACCTTTCCAGAACGATGCATCTGGCGAACCAGTCGGCATTTCCCGACTTTGCACTTCCCTGCCAACGGTTCAGGAATGGTTAACTGATAAGTTTTGGTGCGTCGGAACTATGTTAAGTCGTTCACGAAGAGTTTCTTTGCCTATGTTTGTCCCGAATGTTAGGAAGGCTCAACCTTCAGTGTAAGCCAGGAACGTGTTCTTCCCTCTTCTTAATCCTCCAAATGGAGGCATGCGGGTCACTGCCCCCTGCGACCTTTTCAAACTTCACAGGGAAAATGAATCTCGAAAACCGCGTCGAGCTCCGCACCCTCAATATCGCACTTGATCAAGTCAACCGACGATTCGACTATGGTCACTCTTGAGTCGCCACCAAAATTCTTCTTGAGCATCTGAAGTGCCTCTCCCGGCGGCTCGACACATATGACATGCTTCGCGCCGTGCTTCAGATAGAAGAAAGCCGTTTCCCCGCATCCGGCTCCTACGTCAAGTACAGTCTTTCCATCAATCGATTTCTGAGGCAGATACCATTTATGCCACTGAACCAACTCGGTCACTAGTAGATTGCGGCAATAGGATATCATAGCAAGATGACTATAGTCTTCAAGCTTGCACAAAACTAGGTTTCACCGTAATATCGACCCTCGTAAATCGCGTTGCCACGTTAAATACTCCTCGTAGCTTTTCAACGAAAACTTGCTGGCAGCCGTACGGAGCCTTCACGCCGACCAACATGTCGAGGGCGGACTCTGTTAATCTTGAACGTCCCCCTACAACCGTCTTTGACTTGACGTCAAACTTATGATCATTCCGTGTGGTGAACGGACGAAGCATCGAACCTCTGCTCCTAGACTATCGAAATAGCTCAGCGAGATGCCCAGAGAAACCCAGTGCCCCACAACGAGGACAGTCTTACCCTTCCAGAAATGAACCGTCCGGCATTCCTGAGGACATTTCTACTGTATTCTCTTACTTATCGCGACTGGTGGGTTTCTATGGAAAGGATTTAGCCGAGAAAGAGTTGTTTATAGTAAGTCATTTAGTTCGATTTGCCCTGACGAAGCCTGCCTCGTATCTTGCTAATCACTCGCTGCACAATTGAGGACGGTTGATCTCGCTTTTGAGTCTGAAGAGGATGCCCGTGGGTTCTTCTCATCCACAACCACAAGGACAAAATTGAGGCGGTGACTAGACCCGCCAAAACAACCGAAACTATGATCCAAGTCGCCTGAGTCTGCCAACTAGGCACGATAGTCACTGTGACCGCTTGGCTGGGGGAACTACGGTTTCCCGCCAGGTCGACTGCAATGACTTTGAATGTGTAGGTTGTCCCACTGGCTAGACCAGTAATCGTGTATCCGTACCCATAGTACAAGCCCTTGCCCGCGGCATCCGCTCTGACATGAACATACAGATCTATGGGCATCAAGGAGTCGGCGGACACATTCGCAACGAGTGTGTCTCCGCGATATACCAAGTAGTTCACAACACCAACATCATCTGCCGCTCTCAGCCAGAGGAGGGTTGCGCTGTCCTGGCCCACGTCTCTCACGACTACGGGTTGGTTTGGAAGCCATGCTGGCGGGCTCGTGTCCGGCATTGCCAGATACGGATGCATCAGAGGATATCGGTCCGTCCCTCCCTTGTCTGCAATCCCATCCGGCTTGGGGCAAATGTCCTGCTTGAGCCCGCTACAGTTGTCCACAGCTGAGACTACGGCCGGCCACCAGTAGTTCCCACCGGAGGGATACCCATTATCCTGCATAAGTCCAGAGGCAAGGTCGTCGATGAAATTGTTGTGGTAAAGCAGACCCACCGTGTTAGGTTGAAAAGGGGATGCAGCAGCGACCCCGTTGACCGAGCCGTCAGCTCCATTGTTGGAGATGTTGTTCCCTACAACAGTGGCGTTGTTGTAATAGTCCATCCTTATGCCGGACTCAGTGTTCGAGTTGACGCTGTTGCCGGTGATCAGTGTGTCGTTTACATCGATCAACTGTATTCCGAGCGTGCTTTCGTAGATATGTAGGTTGGAAATCCGAAGGTTTCGACAATTAACCACAAGCAGTTCTCCTAGAGGAATGCCGTTGATAGCGAGGTTGGTACACTTGGTATAATACAGAAGCGGTTTTCCGTTGATGGAGTTGTCGGAAGCTATCTGCAGCCTTGAAGGGTCTGCAAAGAAGGTTGGAAGGGCGGAAGTAAAGGGTGTCGAAGCTCCTGGCAGGGAAATCTTCAGGCCGTCCCCCGTGAAATTGTTTCCAACAAGCGTGTCCATGGGCCCTACTCCGAGTCCCAATCCGCCTGCATAATTGTAAGCTATTTGGTTGTAAGACACTAA
>VBBA01000197.1 GCA_005888675.1 Candidatus Bathyarchaeota archaeon
CAAAGTCACTCTCAAGAGCCATCTGCTCCAACCGGAAATAATCATACCAACGTGCATACGCCACCAACCGGTCAACAATCTCTCTACCAGTTCTCTCGATATCCTTACCATCTTCGAACTCGTGAATCGAGCAAAGGAGAATGCCCCAATCTTCCTGACTCACAAAATCTCCTACCTTTACCTCGTAGCGTGGGGAATAATCAACCTCTAAACCCTGATTGATCTTCATCCCGAGCGATTCCCCGCCGATCTTTCCGAACTCGTCTCTGTACTCTTTCAAACTCTCGAAAATTCTGCCCTTGTCATGCACGGAGCCGAACCCCACCGAAGATCTAAGCTCTCTGAACTGTGAAACGTGCTCGGTAATGGAGTACTCTGTAAGATTGTTCGCCTTTGCCGCAGCCACCATCTCCTTTATCGTTGCATGGATTATGTGGCTGTGGTTATCGACCCGGATCATCCTAAGCCTCACTGATGCCAAAGAAGGGCTATCCATTATCCTCTTCCATGTGTGGATGTCAAGAAAGTAAGCAATCAAGCTAAATCCCACCCTTGTAATAGGGTTGATCAGATTGGTATTGCAAGAAACACAAGAGTATCCGTTGCCGTCTCCTGTTGGATTCAAGGCGTTATTGCGAGGAAAGGTCGCCATCATCACTGGAGCGAGCCGTGGAATCGGGGCCACTGCAAGTCACATCTTTGCAGACGCAGGTGCCATGGTAGTTCTCGCAGCGCGTGACGAACAGAAAATGGAGTCAGTCGCGGACACCATCATTGAAAACGGCGGCAAAGCAATCGTCATTCCCACAGACGTAACCAATCCTCGTTCAGTGGAGAATCTTGTCCAGGAGACCCTGAAAACTTACGCTCGTCTAGATGTTGCCTTCAACAATGCCGGCGACAGTCACATACCTACCGCGTTGGCGGATATGAAGATTGATGATTTTGATAGGGTAGTAAGTACAAATCTTAGAGGTGTCTTTCTGTCGATGAAGTATGAGATTCCGGCTATGTTGAAGAGTCATGGTGGTGCAATCGTGAACATGTCCTCAACCGCTGGATTGAACGGTGTCAAAGGATTAGCCGATTATTCGGCTGCGAAGCACGGTATCATAGGCCTAACGAAAAGTGCAGCGCTCGACTATGCACAGATGAACATTAGAGTCAACGCGATCGCGCCAGGTCCTATTCTGAACGATCGGATTAGACAGTTGAAGGATAGGTCACTTATCGAACAAGCGGTCCCGATGCGTCGAATTGGTACGCCTGAAGAGGTTGCGTTTCTCGCGGCATGGCTTTGCAGTGACCAGGCATCCTTCATCACTGGCGCCACCGTCCCTATCGACGGTGGAAGACTGGCAGGCAATCCGTAAGCATCCTCTCGGAAAGCTTAACATCCCTTTTTCTTCAATCGACGAGAGCATAATGTCAATTGTCCCATCGATTGTAAAGACGATTTTTACAAAACGTTTCCAGGATCTCAAGGCCTAGGAAACCGAGGCGATTGCTACCAACAAGGCAACCGCTAAACTAATCGGTAATCAAAAGTCGGAAGGGATCGTCCGGGGATTCACTTTGATCCAGGACGAGCCAGAATCTGTAGCAGGCACGGGGACCGGACCTACACCGACCGATTTTCTTATCGCCTCGGTCGCGTTCTGCGAGAACGTGGTCTTTGCAAGAAACGCCGTACTGAACGATCTCGACATTCAAGCACTAGAGACGACTGCCTCTGGCGATTGGGACATGAAGGGACTGTTCGAGATCGGATCAGCTAATCCATCCTTCCGAAGCATCCTGGTTGAGACTAGAGTCAGGACCAATGGTCCCATTAAGAAAGCGGTCGAAGTAGCAAGGATGACTCATAATAGATGCCCGGTTCATGCAACGCTGAAGAAGGCTACCAAGATGACTTTCAAACTGTTCGTTAACGACGTTGAAGCATCCTTGTAGTACTTGGAGGGCCAGAGAACTTCTTCTAGAAGTCTGTCGACCCGGTCAGTCGCATAACAATCAGAACGCGACGACTCGGCCTTGACACTCCCGAAAGCCGCACAGACGATAACAAGTACAGTCCTCCTTTCTGTAAGAACGACTAACAATCGTGCCCTTTGCGTTCTGTTCACCTTTGCAGAAGAGACAATTCATCAGGCCAAGCTCGGCTCCCAACTTCTGGATCTTTCGCCAGACCGGCCCCGATAGTCCCTGTGTTCCTGGCAATCCCGATAGTTGATCCTTGCCTAATCGTGCAATCAGCGTTTCTATGAGGGCGGAACTTCTAGGCGTCTTTCTTTAACAGACATCTCTGTCCCATTCAAATTCTCTTAGCCTCGATATCCCTCGATCTTCTGACCGTATGGCTGTCCCGAAAGTATTCGGAACGTCTCTTTCACGTCTTGAGACTTCACGTGCTACCCCACCCCTATTTTCACAATTATATTTTCTCAGGCGCCTCAAAATGAACGAGATCTAGGATAATTCCCGCATTATGCACGGAAAAGCATTTTGCGGAAACGGGTTTATTCATTTAAACATAGCGGAAATTTACGAGGACGACATCGGGGTCAGAAAAAGCGAGCTCCGATTGCCAATCAGGGCTCAAAATGAGCAAGTTCACCCTTCACCACCTGGCAGGACTCTAATTTTCTAAAGAGACCCTTGTGAGCGACTTGCTCAAGACTCAAGAGGTTTTTTCAGTTGCAGTGAACACTGGGGCAGGTGGTCTCCCCTTCTGACGGCGAATCAGGGCCTGTTCCATCCTATCCGACCCTCGAGAACTCTGATAACGTTCAGGGCGATCTCGTTCGGACCTGGACGACTGACCGTGTAGGTTCTAGTGTCATCCCACGACGCCCTGCCTTTGCAACTCATCTTGCAAGCCAGCCTTTACCTGGCGAAGACGTAGGCGTTGGTCGGCGTAATCATCTCCACTGATCTTGCCTTCCCTAAAATCCTGGTCGAGGTTCCGCAATTGGAGGTCCAGTTCTGACATGCGATTTCTCAACTGTTCTAGATATGATATGGATGTTTCTTGACCGCCGATCTGGCTGGGTGTTAGAGCGGCCTTGATCGTGCCGTCCTCGATTCTCATGATGCTGTCGGCGGCGCGTGCGACATTCTGATCATGTGTAACCATCACGACTGTCTTTCCGAGTTCACGGTTAACCTTAACAAGAAATTCCGTCACCATCCTAGCGTTGACACTGTCAAGTTCTCCAGTCGGCTCGTCCGCTAAGAGCAATGGGGGATCGTTGGCCAGTGCGGCGGCGATGGCGACGCGCTGCTGCTCGCCGCCGCTCAACTCGTCAGGCTTGTGTTCCCAGCGATCAGACAACCCAACAACATCCAACAATTCCTTGATTCTCGACCGCCTTGCTGAGGATTTGACCTTGGCCGCCATCATGGGAAGTTCTACGTTCTCCGCGGCCGTCAGTGTCGGAATGAGGTTCAACGCCTGGAAGATATGTCCGACAATGTCTCGCCTGTACCAGACAAGTTCAGAAGGTGGGAGACTCGTGAGTTGAGTATTACCTACGCTAACTGTTCCTGCTGTTGCCCGATCGAGCCCGCCTAGAATGTTGAGAAGGGTGGTCTTGCCACTGCCACTGGGGCCGATGATCGATACCATTCGGCCAGCATCGACTTTGAGATTCAAGCCTCGCAAGGCCTGGACCTCCACGTGACCCAGCCTGTACGCTTTCACAAGCGAATCTACTGTGACAGCTACCGCCTTTCCGGTCATGCGAATCTAACCGTCCTGCTGACCTTGGACAAGTTTTTTCTGGCCGAGAAAATAGCTGGCAGGAACACGCCAAGCAAAAGAAGTCCGATGATCGAGCTAAGGATCGCCTGTTCCGCCACGGGGAATGCTATTCTTCTCGGTGAGAGAAGCGCGTAAAAGTCTTGGTTAGAGAGAGAGTCGAGCGCGAGAGTATCACCGCGGACCGTTATGATCCCGACCACAGCAGCCAATACCAGCGCGAATATGACCAGAGGCAAGACTTCAGTGATCAAGAGTCCTAGGAGTTGTCGGTAGGATAAGCCTCGTACTGAGATCATGGTTGTTTCTTTCTCGCGTTCTTTGAAACCAGTATACGCGACCGTTCCCACACCAATACCTGCTGCAGCCGCGGCGAAGATCGTTCCCAGCCGCAAGACGTTCAATAGCCCACTGAAGATTGAGTTTGTTCCATTTTGGGAGGCAGAACTGGGAGAGCTGGATTGTACAGAAGTCAATGGGTAGGCGTCCTGGATACTGCTCGCTAGTTTGTCTGTGGAAGTATTCTTCGCTTTCACAAGGACCGAGTATTGAGGTGCTGCAAAGAACGTTGGATGGAGACCTACAACTCCAAGGGGGACATATGACCAGCCGAGAGGTTGAAAGAACGAACTGCCGAAGGGATTCGTAAATGGCGAAGAGGATGATGAGTAGTCAGGGCCAAAGAAGCCGATAACCCGCAGGTTGACAAGAGTTCCGGAAGAAACGGGTATCGTTACATTTCCCCCTTCCTTAATGTCGTAGTGCGTTGCCACGGCTCGTTCCAGTATTATGGTCGAATTGTCACCCTTCATAATATCGAATAACGTGCGAGGACTTGTGGAGAACCATCCGTTTTCATAGTAGGCAGTATTTGGCCAGGCGGTCGGATCTACCGCCCGTACTCGCATCTGTGCTCCTTGACTGGGAGTATTGAACCAGTTCTCGACTTCAGGTGTCGCCGCTGTAACATTCGTCCATCCAGTTATCTGACGGACTATTGTCGTAGCGTTGCTAAGACCGGAAAGGTTGCTGATCCTGATATCCGCACCTACGCGTGTGAGTGTCTGTCGAGCAGTATAGTCTTCCATGCTGGCTAAGTCGCCGATTACCCAGATGGAATACCCCGCAATCAGAGCGACGAGGAAGACGGTGGAGGCGGCACGGCGTGGATTCCTAAAGACGCTTTTAGACGAAAGGGTTGCGATGTCTCCGATCAATCGTTGGGATATCTTGGAGAAGAGGCGGTGGAAACGGAAGGCCAAACCGGAGGATAGATTTACGGCGCCGTAAAGGAAGAGAAACGGACCAACAAACGTCAGTCCTAGGTCGAGAATGGCTAGGACGGCGAACAATATTGCTATGAGAAATCCGTAGCTGAATCCTCTTCCGCCGAGAACGAGAAAATTGATCCCCAAAGTTAGAAGTATGATCTTGTAGAGTCCCAGTGAGAAAGCAGCTATCGCACCACGCTTCTTAGACGGGCGAACATCTTCCAAGTATACATACTCACGTAAGGCTTGAGCAGGGTCCATGGCCGCTGCTTGGCTCGCTGGAGAGCGGATGGCGAGCAATGTTAGAAACAGGGCGAAGACTACGGTCATCGCCGCGGTTGTTAGGTTGAGAAAGACTCCTCCATTGTAGCTGCCATTCAAGACGCTGATGAAGAGGGGGTTCAGCAGGTAGGCTAGTGCGAGGCCGATGGCTCCGCTTATCAACCCGATTAGCACGGCTTCAGTGATAAAGTGACGATAGAGTTGTGTTCTGGAGAATCCTTTAGTCATTAGCAGGCCGATCTCTTTTCGTCTAAGATTGTACGAGGCTTGTGAGACTGTCTTTCCAACGTACCAGGCGATGAAAATCACTGGAATCGAGAATATTAAGAAAGGAATTCTGAGGAAGAATATTGCTTGACCGAGCCCCTGTAGTTGATTGGTTATGAGGTCGTTCTCCGCGAAACCGTTTTGGGATGCAATGTTTGCGACCTTGTCCGAGATTCCCTTTACGGTGGTTGCGCTTCCGCTCACGTCCCACGGAGTGATCAAACGGTTCCGGTCAAGAAACACGTCAATGTAACTGCTCATTCCGGAAGGATTCATAATCCCGGAGGTCGATTGAAGTATGGGAACGAAAGTTCGCTCCCAGCTTACGATCAATACATTCTGATAGTACGGACTTACACTCAAGCCACCCGGAGTTGGTCCGCGGAATCCAAAACCGAGCCCAAGAAAACTCTGAGCATAAGCGTCTGGATGAACTAAACCCGCGATCTTTAGAGTAATATTGTAGTTTTGCGACGGAGGGTACCCGGAGATTGTATAGGTCAGATTCTGTCCAACGGCATAGTTGCCGTTCTCAAACTCAAGCGCTTGACTCTTCGCGAGTTGAATATTAGGACTCATATGATTCCATGCAAGAGAGCTATCCTCAATCGCTCTTACTTGAGGGAGCGTAAAGTTTCGAACGTCGCTTAAGGTTCCTTGGGCTTCGACATGGGAAATTCCATCCAGTGCGACGAGCTTGGACCGAACAATGTTGATTGACGTGATGGAGGGTAGTGGACCGTTAGGATTCAGTGTAAAATCTATTGGGCTTGTGGAGAGTTGTTGGTCGACAAATTGTTTCCCTATCGTATCAGCGGCTACGTTGATGCCACCAAAGAATGTGGTTGCGAGTGTCATTCCAAGGAGGAGGGCGGCGAACAGCTTCCAGGAGCGAATGATCCTCTTGAGGGCGTAGGAGATCATCGGAATATGCTCCCTCCATATTGAGCTCTCTAATTCAGGTTTGCCGAGCCTACTCAGGACCTTGGTTCCTTCACGAACTCATATGCCTCCCTCGCGAGTTCCACCCATGATGGCTTTGTAGATTCTATCGCGACCCATTCTTTCATCAACCGCCTGGGACCCGGACCCCAATTTAATCCCAACCGTTGGCTCACGAGTTGATCGACCCTTTCCTTCGGGAGTTTGAGCACGAATCTTCCTTTGTTGAGCATTGCGAAGATCTTGCCGTTCACTGAAAGGACGTTTTCGGAACTGAACATTCTACCACGCTTGACACTAGGATCGCCCGTGTAGTCGGCCGCGACCCTTTCAAATCGTGGATCAATCTTAATCAATTTTGCTTTCTTAGTCGTCGTTTTCATTCTGAAACCTCTACAACCGGCATCTTCAAGTACCGAGTTAGAACCTCGGGTTTGATTTTCATGACCGTATTATTGCTTCCAGCTGCTGCCCAGACAGCCGAGAAGTCGAATAGAGACCGGTCTGCAGACACGTGTATATTTGGATAGTGCGGGAACGGAGGGACGCCCCCGATCGAATATCCACTGTAGGTCTTTACTTCTTCGGCGGACATTTTGTGGAGCTTTGCCTCTGGGATGTTGAGATGGGCGCTTAGTTTGTTGGGATTTACTCTTCTCGCTCCGGACAGGACTATTAGCACTGGATTGAGTTGTTCGCTCGAGTGATAGACGAATCCTATTGTTTTGGCTATTTCCGCCACTGTGCAGCCGAGCGTTTTGGCAGCTAGCGCCGAGGTCTTTGTGCTGTCAGGCGGAAGAACCTTCACAAGAGCATCTATCTGAGAGTGTTCGAGGAATTGTCTAACCCTATCGACAGAGTCGAGGATCATGTTCTCCTACCCTATAACTCGAATTGGTCATCGACATCAAGAGTTTAAGCCTGCCCAGGATTGGAGTAGGATAGCGTCTGAACGCAGCATTCTTCATCCTTTCAACTGGAAATCCTTTTGTTGGACCCTTAAACAATCCTCTGATTCCCTCTACGCATTAGCGTGTTCTCCCTTGTCACGTCCAATTGAGAGCCTTCTTCGTCTGAACAAAGTAGGCGGAGGAGAGTACGTTCTCAACTCGAGTAGTCTAACGAGACATTGTGTTGTTTTCGGAGCAACGGGATCTGGAAAAACAGTGTTGTCAAAATCGATTGTCGAAGCAGCGGCACTCGCAGGGGTTCCAGTTTTAGCAATCGACCCGAAAGGCGACATAGGAAGCCTCGCAGTCCGGCCCGGATCATTGGATTCTGGATCGTACGTTGAGGAGCTGAAAAGATCCGGCCATAACGAACGAGACGTTGCGAGATTCAACGATGATGTCGAGGTCCGCATTTTCACACCTAGATCCGGGATGGGCATCCCCGTCTCAATGTCGCCGAAGTTAGAAGCGCCGGGGAACTTTCAGACGATATTGACTGACGACCCTCCGTTGGCATACGAGATGCTCGAGATTACATCGTCGACTATTGGTAAACTCGTGGGGCTCGGTGAAGAGGAGAAAGTGAAG
>VBBA01000198.1 GCA_005888675.1 Candidatus Bathyarchaeota archaeon
CAAACTCCCCCGGGCTGACACTACTGTGGTCGGAGTGACTGGCAAGAATCTTCTCCGATATTGTCATGCCCAATCCTACTAGTCTCCTGATGGTTGGCTTTTCCGGTCGTCCTGTCCTTTTCAAGAAGAGCGACGCTGGGTTCTATTCTTTTCCTTGAGCCTGAGGACCTTGGGTTGACGTATATTCTATGACGGGTTTCTCAAATGCGCAATCATGGAACAGTTAATGTGAAGTTCTCTCAAGCTTTCAGGTTGTCTTTCTTCGATTCCATGATCATACAGATGTCTTCCTCCACTGTTCCCGATTTTCTTGGAGTCTCAACGAACCTTCCCACTTCTCGCCAATTCTTATCGAATACAATCATCGTAGGAACCGCCTTAACGTTCAATTCATCCGCAATATCCCGATAATTGTCGTAGTCGACGACACGGGCAGCAATCATGTTATTCTTTGCTATAAGCAATGTCTTGGCTAGTGATGGTACGTAGACATGGCAGTCGCTACACCAGTCGGCTGAGAAAATGATCAAATAAAATTTTTCATCCACACGTTCGAAACGATCGACAAACTTTTCATTTGGGTTATACTCCTGAAAACGTCGCTTCATAGCCTGGCGTTTCTGTGCCCTAGCTTCGTTGATATAGTCTAGAGGGTCTTTTCCGACGCGTAACGCCATCAATAGAGGGTCAACAAGCAATCCCATTCCATATTCAAATTAGTCAACTGATTAGCCAGACTTTTCTATCTCTGTGAGAAAGACGGAGCTCGCTTCAACTTCCCGGTTGAACCCTTCTCTGACCTTCACACCTATTAATTTTATCATATCCCCCAATCGTAATGCTTCTGCCCGATCTGCGTGATGATCCCAAAGGGAAATTCTCATACGACCCGTCTCATCTTCTATCCTGATATTCGAAACCTTCACTCTTCGTCCCTCCCTAGTCTCCACCTCCCTCACCTCGGAACGTTCGACGATCTTCCCTGAAAGAACGTGGAGTAGGGGGTCTGGCTTCAAACCTGCAATCGAGGCGGTCCCAAAGCTTGTGGCCGGTGACCCATCATCTTCTCTCAATATGCCGTTTCGACCAACGTTCACATAGACGGTTCCGTTCCTTTCCGCTACGGTCGGATTGCCGATGATGACTCTTCTACCCTCGCCAATCCTGGCGGCCTCTGCTGTTTTATCGTCCCAGAACTTTACGATCACCAAGCCCGTCTCATCTTCACACAATGCCGTCACGGGACCGTTCACTGTTCTCTGCCCCTGAACCCGTCTCATCAACAATCGCAGCTTCCGCGCCGTCGGCCCCGGGCTTTCTGCTAGCTCGCCGATTGTTATCCAAGGCAATTCTTCATCACTAGTTTTGGCGTTCGACGTTTCGAACAACTGGACCTTGCCTTTGCTACCAAGATGCAACTCGACCTCTCCACCCCTACCATGCTTAGTGTAGCCGTGCTCCAGCCTCAGCCTGGCACCGACTCTTGCGCCTTTCTGGATTATCTGATCTGCATTCATATCCCATAACGCAACTCCTATTTGACCCGACAGGTCTTGTAGTCTCAATCTAACGAGTTTGCCAGTTGTTCCGTCCTGTCGGGGAAACTCTCGCAATTCGGAGAGGTCCACAATCTCACCAGATACTGTCACATCGTTCAATCCGGCGTGGGCATTGCTGATCTTCTGGTCGCCCAGGCCGGCAAGGTCATCCTGTTGTACTAAGAGCGCTTGAGCCACGAGACTCATCGCGCCAACATCCGAGAGAAGACCATGAGAATCCTCCTTTCTCCTCTCTACCAATCGGAGCACTTCCTCCTGCGTCTTCTCAGGATACTTCGTGAGGATCTTGTTTAGGAGACCTTCGTAACTATCCATTTCTATTCTTTCTATCCGACACTTGGTTACAGAATTGTTTATGTCTCTTTCAGACTAGTCCCAGAACATGCGGGTCCTTTCGAATTCTCTCTCGGCTTTTAGAATGTTGAGATAGAAATCTTCATCTCCAGTAGTCCGAGCTCTAAGGATACGGGCTCCGGTTGTTGGTCCGACCCCACGTGCTGCCAACACGACGGCTGCATGCTTTCCATAGTTCTGGATGAGTCCCGCTGATCTGGAGGCTCTGAACCATTCATGCTCTTCCTCAGTCGAAAGCTTCGTTCCCCGTTTCTTCTTTTCAACGACCTTCCGTAATGTATCATTTCCCTGATACGTGGCAGCGATGAGGGTCGAATGACATACTGGACACTTTATCCGATCGGGCAGTCCATCAACCGTTCGAATACTATCCCAGTCGCCGTTGAATAGGCAAACCAGTCGAAGCTTCGAACCCAACAATCGGCTCTTGACCAGCTGGATTATGGACGCCTCTTCGAAGGCTGGCCTCAACAATCCATGCGGCACGATTCGGTCCAATAATGGGATCGCCAATGGCGAGGGATGACCCTTGTCTTGAACAGATTCCAGGAGAATCTTCGCGGACGAGATTCCCTCGAGTACTTGCTTTGCTCCTTCCACATCCAACTTCTCGGCGAAAAGCTCTCGTCGTGTCTCGGTATTAGCGATAGAATTCTTGAAAACCTCAACCAATAGTCTGGCCTGCCGGGCCTTGTAGTCGGCCGATCTAGAGACTGCACCTATTCTTCTGAGCACATGCCAATGCCTCCAAACAAACAAATCAGATCCTTCAACAGTCTCATTGATAGTTCTCTCAAGATCCTCTGGCGTTAACCTCCTCAGCTCCTCCGAGACCATCAACGCACTCACCGGCCGGGGAAAGATCAATGCGAAACGATACTGATCCACTTGAGTTGCGATGTTCGATCCTAGACTAGATCCGAAGATTGCAGCCAATGTCATTGCCAACACTTCGTTGACTAGGTTGCCATGGCATGAATGTACGATGACACTGTTCTCGAAACCTTCGACTAGCACCAACTCATCCGATGGAACACTAGTCTGACGACTCTGTTGCTGGAGAGCCTTCTGCACCCTTTCAAGTTCGGACTCCGGAAGCCCTAGGTCCGTTGTTCCGGTTTCAACGATGCACCTCCTTGCTTGTCCAACTTCTCGTGCAACCTCCTTCTGCACCGGTATCATGTCCCCCTCCCATCCGGGTATCGCAGTCAGACTGGGTTGAGCAGGCTCTACCTCCATTCTCAAATCATCCTCATCGACGCTGATCACCTTCCAAGTTTGTCCACGAAGAATGAATTCGGCACCTGGAGCGCATCTTCGTGCGACAAAGTCTTGGTCGAGGCTCCCGATGCGACGCTTCCGGAAGAAGTCGAAAACTGTGTACCGCTTAACATCTGCTATGACCGAGAGATTCTCGAAATAGTATTGTAGGGCACGTGGAGATCGTGGACTATAGCCACTGCCGAACCTTCGGATCAAGCGCAACTCCTCAAGTTGAAGGATGACCCGTTCCAACTCGTTTGGTTCCAGGTCGCGGAATGGATACGACCTCTTAACCAGCTGTAGCATATCCTCGAGAGATTGCTGTCTCTTCTGGATCAGAATCCCGACGATCTGATGCGCTAGTACATCGAGCGCCTTGTCATGAATGACGGGACGTTCTAAGCGTCCTTCACTGGCGCGTTTCGCCAGGACAGCAGATTCTAGCACGTCATCGGGGCTTGTGGTGAGAATCGTTCCCCGAGGGGTTCCTCTTAGAGTGTGACCGCTCCTGCCAACTCGCTGGACAAGCCTAGTGGTTTCTCTCGGCGAAGTATATTGGACAATGAAGTCGACGCTACCAATGTCGATTCCCAGTTCAAGAGAGCTGGTGCAGATCAATGCCTTCAATCGGCCTGCCTGGAAATCGTTTTCTGCCTCTTCCCGCATTTCCCGGGACAAGGAGCCATGATGCACGCGCAATGTACTACCCCCGCCTAGAGCTTGGATCTGCGCCGCCAAGGCTTCCGCATGTTCCCTAGTATTCGTAAAGACGAGGGTGGACTTGTGATCGTTGATTATGCGAAGGATGCGTCGGGCCCTAGCAACTGTTGATGCTGGCAGTCCTAGTCGCTCGGCTTCCTTCTGATCTTCCTGATTCGGATGTATTGAACTGACATCGATTTCTAGTCCTCGGACCTCATCGCTACGGGCGACACTAACGGGCCTGCCTGTCCCTGCCATGAACTGGCCAATCCTCTCTGGCTCACCGATCGTGGCTGACAATCCAATTCTCTGGAACTCTTTGCCCGTGAGTTCCTGCAACCTCTCTAAGGCGATCGAAAGCTGAACTCCTCTTTCATCGGTGGCCAACTCGTGGACTTCATCCACAATTACCCAGCGTACTTTTCGAAGGTGCTCACGCATCCTTTTTCCGGTTAGAATCGCTTGCAAAGTCTCAGGAGTCGTAATCATGAGGTCGGGGGGACTACGGGCTTGGCGAGCTCTCTGGCTCAGGGGAGTATCTCCGTGCCTTACTTCGATCTTTACACCTAACTCCTCGCCCATCGCTTCTAACCTTCGAAGAAGGTCCCGGTTCAGTGCCCGAAGCGGAGTAACATACAGGATCGATATTCCTTGGGCTGAGGCTCCGGGTTGTTCGGAGCGGGCCTGTAGGAACTGATCCAAGACTGGAAGAACTGCAGCTAGGGTCTTGCCGGTACCTGTAGGTGCTATTAGGAGGATGTTTCCACCCTTCAAAATCGCGGGAATGGCAAGCTCCTGAATTGGACTCGCTTCGAGAAAACCCTCCTTCTCTAGTCTTCTCAGTACGGGCAGCGTCAGAGATGTGAATACGGACTGTGCAGGGGTCAATGATGCCACTGATTCTTCACGACTAGAGAAGATTGCTCTAGGACTAGAACGGTGTCGATTCTGCTTTTACTACTTCTCTTTCTCCTTGTCCTTCTCTCGGTCCTCGCCTGGTCGCTCGTATGCGATGTAGAGGAAGATTAGGACGAGAATGAAGAAGGCTAGGATGTAGAGGCTCAATTGCAGCACCTGGTAGGTTTGATCGGGTGTTAGCAGTGTTACTGGAGTGTTAGGCATGGTCAAAGGTTTCTGGGTCCCTAGCTTGGCTAGATTGGCATGCGGCATGGTTCCTTGTTATAAAAGCTTGAGAAATACTGCTTCAAATCGCTTGGAGAGTTTTGTCCATCGACCTGCGGCGACTCTACCTTCGGGACGAATCCGTGACCCGTATCGATAGCTATCGGGTACAGTATGCTTAGCAAGTCTGGATTCGCCTCTTTGGTAGGTTATTGTCAAGGGTCTAGTTCGGGCTTGGCATCTGAACAGCCGGATTCTCAAAAGGACGAGGCTGCCGGCGAGGAAGCAAGGGTAGAGCCTTTTCTGGATATGCGAGATCCCACTTTCCGACGAATACTGCGAGCCGCCACCAGCAAGTTCAACCAGATGATTTGCCCGTTGATGGCGACCGTCTGCGTGCGAGACCTTTGCATGTTCTGGAATGAACATTCCAAGTCCTGTTTGATAGCCGACACGATGAAGATCAATCTCTATCATGCTGTCTGTCCAAAGTGTCAATCGGCCAATGTGAGCATCTCCCTAAGGGAACAACGGTCTGGGAAGAATCGGGGTTATCGATGCGAGACTTGTGGAAACGAATGGGGACAAGTCCACTAGTCGCTTTTCATGGTCCAACTTCTCCACTTCTCTAAGGCGTCTCTCTGAGATTCCCGATCGTTGACCTGAAACGTCTTCTGCGCTCTCGTCATTGCAGCGTCAGCGTGGGCATGGGTTCGAAGGATGTCTCATTATAGGCCCTTTTCGTGACGCTTGACAAGAGGTTGTGGAGGGCCTCGTTATACTCGTTATTATCATAATCCCATCCGAATCCTTCACGGTATTTCTCAAAGGAAAAAGTCTGAGACTTTAGGGTTAGAGGATCAAGCCATAGAG
Organism: Candidatus Bathyarchaeota archaeon; assembly: GCA_005888675.1. Taxonomy (GTDB): domain Archaea; phylum Thermoproteota; class Bathyarchaeia; order 40CM-2-53-6; family 40CM-2-53-6; genus BA-13. Next base: position 5,874 of record VBBA01000198.1, read on the forward strand.
AGGTGAAATTGGTGAGAATTCCTTCACGAACCAAGGTGGAAAGCATTGCTATCAGATTGTTCATTTCACCCCTCGGTAGGTAAATCCTCGTAGCGAGAGATGATAGCCCCTTGAATTTCGAAAGAGACAACACGAACGGAAGTTTTGCTAGCGTGTGTGAGCTCGATCTCAATGCGTTATCATTTTTGAAATCCAACCTGACTTCATAGAGTTCGGAGATTTCCGGTGCGTATGGGAGAATGTCAAACACGTATTCCAGCACCAGGCCTTTTTTCATCACGCTCTCGAATCGATACTTTGCCGCGGGCAGGGTTATTCCGAACATTCGCGCAATATCTGCAAGTTTCACTGTTGCATCCTTGTGCAATTCCTTCATCACGTAAAGGTCCCTCGAATCGAAGGAAACAGTTCTCGGACTTTGGGGCCGATTCTCCGTTGTAGTGTCGTTCGTTCCGTTTGCGAGAAGATTAACCCATGTGTCCCACGGGAACCTCCACATTCTGCTAGCCATGTCGTAATATTCGAAGTTCGGCATCAACGTGTGTTGGTCCTCCAGCCAGTAGACTCTACTGTTGGATGCCAGTCCAAGCGGGACGAGTTGGTAGATGTATTCTTCAAACTCTCTCAAATGCAATGTGGGAACGGCATGAAGAGAGTAGTACCCGTTACAATCCCCAATACAGCGAATGAGCTTGATCCAATAGTTTGGAATCCTTAAAGCCTCACGAACGAGTAGTTCCTTGCCTGGTAGAGGGTCGACCAAGACCATTCCTCTGGAGAGTCCCACTCTCGAATAATTGGGGTTGCACCAGATATGGAGAACCTTGTCCTCTTTGAGCCGAGCTACTCTCGAGTACAATGTGGGGTAAGGCATCTTGAGCTTGCGGGCGATCAGTTGCAGGTTGCGAGGTCCATGCTCGTTTAGAGCGGAGATTATGCTGATATTGTTCTTGTCGAGTAATTGCATTATTCGGTGTATTCGTCTGAAGTACTCTTCGGCGCTCGGGAACTTCAAGGGGACTACGACAAAAAGAAGGGAGCTAGTCGTGCCAATTTAACACTTGGTGACTAGGATGGAATGATCGGTATTGGTCCCTTTGGACTCGGAGGATTCTCTTCACCCTTCTGCATAGAAACGTCACCTCTCGGATAAGTAGCACAATACCTGAATTTAACATTCTATGAAGGAAAAAGACCCTTATCTGCCTTGAGACACTTGTAGGTCACTACAGCAAGTCTTATCTTCTATGAACAGTCGAGCCAGCCTTTAACGGGACTTGAGTCTCCAACCATTATCCAAAGGTAAACCGGAATCTGCGGAAGCCACGAAGCTGAGGATCAGGTCGTTTATTGAGAAGTTTCCAGAATATAGGAAGACATTGATCCTAGCGGCAGCTCACGAGGACGCTTCAAACTCGAACAATTACCGGGGCTGGCAGTGGCAGGATGTTGAAACGCACCCGACAAAATTGATACGGCTGATTACTGAAGGAATCGCTTACGTGAATTTCAAAAGCCGGCATGCGTCAAACTACCTCCTCCGCGATAGGGGATCAGTCAAAGAAGTTCTATTAGAAAAGACCCCTTGAGAACACGACAAGTCCCGCCCCTTCCAAGTGATCCAGTAGCCTCCAAAGCACCGAGGTCCCCGTTGGGAACATCTCGCCCAGCAATAATTCGGGATTAACTAGGGCCGCGGATGCGACCTGGAAACAAGTGAGCATAGGCACACTAGGACTATTTCTTCTCGACATTTTCTTTCGATAGTGGGTTAAATAGGACGATTAATCGTCCGGGCGGGTTATCGAACTATGGAGCCGTGTAGCTGTTGGGTGAAGAGGAGCAGACGCTCAAGAGAGATGTCGGATGGTATGGCTCCTTCTCGATGGGATACGCCGATGTTGGCGCGGACGTTTTCATAGCACTCGGGCTCGTAGCTCTATATGCAGGCGGCCGAGCACCGCTTGCATTCTTAGTCGCCGCGATAACGTACGTGTCCACTGGCCTAGCCTACGCCGAATTGGCGACAACCTATCCCTATGCTGGCGGGGCCCACATTTACTCGATGAAAGCCTTCAACGACCTAGCGGGCTTTGTCGCCGGCTGGGCCGTGATGCTGGACTATACAGTCGATATCGCGCTGTTCTCTTTAGCTTCTGCAGGCTACCTGACCTTCTTCTTCCCGTCAATTGCTAGCTCGAACGAGAAGGTCGGTCTTCTCGCCGCTAGCCTAGTGATCATCCTCCTGTTGCTTAACATTGTCGGGATAAGATTGTCGTCCTTGCTGAACGAGGTCCTGGTCGGATTAGGGATCGTTGTACAATCGATAATTCTCATACTGTCTCTAACGCTCAATTTCAACTGGGGATTCTTCGTTCAACAAGTATTGAACTTTGGAGTAGACAAGCCGCAGCCGGGAATCGAATACTTCCTACCTAACGTCCACTTTTCCCTCCAGAACTTCATCTACGCTATGACGATAGCCATGTCATCGTTTATCGGGATCGAATCCATCGCTCAAGCAGCGGAGGAAACCAGGAAGC
>VBBA01000199.1 GCA_005888675.1 Candidatus Bathyarchaeota archaeon
CGATCGTCTTCGTCCTCATCTTTGCGATGGGCTTGTCCATAGCAGGCACAGGTGGGGTGGGAGCTGCGACCCTGTCTTCGCCTGCGAATTTGAACAATCCGGTCACGGCCATGGCCAGGGCCATTCCTAATGTCGGCTCGTTTCTAGCTTTGATCGTTGCCTTCACTGGGTTCAGTCTCTGCTACGTTTCGACAAACACCGGCGTGATTGGAGTGTCGCGGGTAGTCTTCTCAATGGGCCGCTTCCGCCTATTGCCAAGATGGTTCTACAAGGTCCACAAGACCTTCCGAACGCCGGTGAGGGCCATCCTAATTTTCGGAATCATCGGCGCCGTCCTAGCCATTCCAGGTGATCTTCCTCTTGTCGCCAATCTCTACAACTTCGGGGCCCTTCTATCGTACATTATGGTCAACCTCAGCCTCATAGTTCTCAGAAATACGGATCGGGATACCTATAGAGC
>VBBA01000407.1 GCA_005888675.1 Candidatus Bathyarchaeota archaeon
GTACTCGGGAGAGCAGAAGTTCAGGATCAAACCATTAGCACGGCGTATCGCCCGCTTGGCGATCCCCAGCCTCAGGGCTGCAACGAGGACCTCGGGGGCCGATACACCTCTGCCTTTGAAATCCTTTGCAAGGGCCGTCGTGACTTCATCAATCATTTTCAGCATCCGTGTGATTGTATCCCTTGGGTTCGGTCCGGGATTCCCTGTTCCAACACCTAGTACGAATCGGTTCTTGGAGAGGTATTGTACCGTGCCAAGCCGGCGTACTATCGTGTTTAGGTCATGTTCTAGAACCCGAAGTACGCCACTACCGGCCTTAATCCTCTTGGTAGCTGAGAGAGCAGCAGTGCTCAGCTCGATAGAATCCAGGCCGGCCCAGATATCTGGGAAGAAGATTGTCGAGAACTGTTCCGAGTCATCGGCGAGCTTTGAGAACGTGAGAATTTCTTCCGGTCTGTATAATGTGGACCGTAGCGCGAGTGCGAGGCGTTGATTCAACAATAAACCCCAGTCCTTCCTCGTCCCGAACGGTATTTCTGCCAATTATCTACTTGTCGGAGGTCTGGCCTAAGGAAAAGTAATTCCGTCAGGGTCTGGATGCGGTGAAGGAATAGGCATGGGTCCCGTGTTAGAATGGAGAGCGTACTTTCTGCGTCAGGCCAGTGTCCAGGGAATCGGGACTGAGGGACTAGAGAAGCTCAGAAACGCCAGGGTGGCAGTGGTTGGTTGCGGGGGAGTTGGGAGCGCCGCGGCGGACTATCTGGCAAGATCAGGAATCGGGTATCTTCGTCTGATCGATCAGGACATCGTGGACTTGTCCAACCTGCACCGTCTTCACGGAACGAATGCAAGTGACATTTACCAGCCGAAAGCTGAGGTCATTGCAAACGCACTTTCTCGGAATATGCCCTGGTTGAAGGTAGAGGCAATTGTTGATACCGCCAGGGAAGCGAACGTCGAGGAACTCCTTGGAAGCGTGGAATTAATCGTGGACGGATTGGACAATTTCCGGACCAGATACGTCCTCAACAACTACTCAATCAGAACCCGCGTGCCATATCTTTTCACTAGTGCTATCGCGAACCAAGGCCACGCTGCTCTCTTCCAACCACCCAATAGCGCGTGTCTTGAGTGTATTTTCCCTTCGTTGGTCTCAAGTCCCAACGAGAGCTGTGAAAGCCTAGGAGTGACAAGCAGCGTTGTGGCGACGATCGGCGCCATTGCAGCCAATGAAGCAGTCAAATTTCTGCTCGGACAAACGTCCAGATTAGCGAGTAGCCTGTTGACGCTCGATCTTGCTGGACCGGACTTTGTCTTTTCAAAGCTCTCTAAGAGACCTGATTGCAGAGAGTGTGGAGCGACTCCCACCGCAAAGCACTGGGGAAGTGATCAGGGAGAGGTCTCGATTTTATGCGGTGAAAATACCGCCAACATAATCCCTAGAAAGATGCAGAAACTAGACCTGGAGAGAATTTCTTTGAGATTGGGAGCAAGAGAAGTTCTTGCTTGCTCTGCAAGTGTACTAGTTTATCGAGACAGCAATCTGGTAGTATCACTTTTCAGAAATGGACGATTGATAATACAGGGAGTCACATCGGAAGATGATGCGAGAGTTAAGAGTAGCCAAGTCTTGGAGCGAGTAGGAATCGTTACCGCTGCGACACAAGAGATTGTTTTACCGAAAGGCCCATAGGGAAGAGGAGAGAAGGCCAAAACGCCTAGGAATGCAGCCGAACGCCACCCAAACAGATTGCCTAATCTAGAACCCTAGACTGGACAGTGAATCCTTAACGAGTTGAGTTGGGCTTCCAAGGCATATCCGATCCCGGTGACCTGTTCTGACCACTTCGCCGGGTGAGAGGGTCGTTGGATACTTTCGAGCTGGTGGCTTCTACAAAGGATCAACCGTCTATGTTACAACCGCCCGAATTATGGCGAACAGGGGTCCGGGACAGGTGGACTTGAAGTGGCGCGGAACAACTTTGCGCTTTCGCACGCTTCTGTGACCCCAGCGACAGAGTGTGGGGCCTGACTCAGGAAAGTGACTCGCCGGAAGCGCGCGAATTGGCTATACGCGAAGCAAATCATTGCCCTGCGGGTCGACTCGTCATGTATGACAAGAAGACCCATCAGGATATCGAACCCAAGCTTCCGCCGTCCATTGGAGTTGTTGAAGACCCGGCCCTGGGCGTTAGCGGTCCATTATGGGTTCGTGGAGGCATACTCATCGAATCTCATGACGGTCGTCCTTACGAAGTGCGAAACCGTGTTACACTCTGCCGATGCGGCGCCTCAAGCAACATGCCATTCTGCAACGGTAGCCATGCAAGTATCAAGTTCAAGGACGGAATAACAGACACAGGCATAACTAAACGCCGAGACTGACCCGAAAGGAAGGGTCGGCGGGTACGAACCGGAACTTTTCCATATAGTCAATAAGATAGTCAATAAGCTTAAACCAAGTCGAGTTGTCCCGACCCTCAGGATTTGGGATGACAGTTGAAGAAAATCTTCGATTGATGCAGACTTTGGATGACGCCTGGAACAAGAAGGACTGGGAAACCTTCATGAAACGTCACGCAGAAAACGTGGCAGTGTATTGGCCCGGTCAACCGGAGCCGACAAGGGGACGGCATGAACATCATAAGGAATCAGTTGACTTCTTCAAGGCCTTCGACAATCATATCGTCAATAATCCGTACAAGATACTCTTCGGGTACGGGGACTATACCTGTTCAGTTGCAAGATGGACGGGCAAGAACATAGGACCGTTCATGGGTCCAGATGGGCGAATGATTCCTGCGACCAACAAGCAATTTGAACTTGAGTTCTGCACCGTAGCACACTGGAAGAACGGGGAGATTATCGAAGAGAAGCTATTCTACGACCTGGTAGGATTATTGAAACAACTCGGGATAACCTTGACAACAAACGCCCGAGCAAGAGAAGTGCCCGCGGTCTAGAAGCGGGAAAAAACCGCTCTCGGAGAAACCCCGCGACCATAGCGTCCGTGTAATAGCTTACTGGGCCAGCAACAGGGTTTCAAAGAGCAGGTCGCGTGAGAGACCTGCAAGATTCACAACAGATCCACCATCGGCTCGTGTGATCTGTTGCCTTGCTGGCGGTTGCTTAAGGTAGTCCGGGTTCCTTCCAAGTATTCGTTCCTCATAGGTTGGCACGGTCTCGTTCTGATAGAATACACCAATAGGAATCCTGTCTCCCCACTCCCTCGACTTTTCAATGACTCCGAGCAGTTTCTTCTCCTGATCCGCTTCGCTCATCATTGGGGTGATTCTGCCGTCATAGCCTTGAGTCTCCAAATCATATGTTCTAGGCATAGGTCTCTTCGTTGCTGGGTCGATTCTATCCTCGCCGCCGTACCATTCCTTTGTATTGATGTCGTTGTAGGTAGGGCATGGCTGAAGTGCGTCTATTAGGGCGAAGCCCTTGTGCGTAACCGCTCGCTTAATCGTCTCTTTCAGATGCTTTGTATTGTAGGCGTAGGTTCGGGCGATGAAGGTGAACCCGGCGGCTAGTGCAAGCATGATTGGATTGATGTTGGTGTTAATGTTGGGCTCGGGCAGGGACTTTGTCTTCAGTCCCAACTGGAGAGTTGGCGATGCCTGGCCCTTAGTCAGCCCATAGACACCGTTGTCATGGATGATGTATGTCATGTCGATGTTTCTTCTTCCTGCATGGACAAAGTGTC
>VBBA01000408.1 GCA_005888675.1 Candidatus Bathyarchaeota archaeon
ATGGTTCGTCCCTGACGCCTGATTGGCATCCCAACTGTGTCCTGTTTCACGATTAGTCTGGTTCCTTCCATTGTCGGCCCCTTCCCTTCAGTGACAAGAAACGGAGTCGTTCTCCCTCGGGCGAGGCCCGATTTTTGCACGGTATATGCCCCGAGACCCGCCGCGATCCCTCCAATCACAAGGTCCGGGACCCATCTTGAAATCATAGTTGGGAAGACGTCGGACTGCAGGGACGCTACCCATCCCAGAATCCAGATCGACAATATGATCCCTACAAATGCTGCAAGGAGATTCCAGAGGAGGCTGACGAGTGCTCTGCCCGCTCCTGAGTTAGTCTCTGTACGCAGAACCCGGCCTAGGAAGAACAATCCGAAGCCGACGAGTAGTATGGTGACTGAGTATTGTTGGATTCCGAGAGGTCCTCTGATGAGCCAGGCGACGCCGAGAAGTGCTGATATGCCACCTAACGTGACCGCAA
>VBBA01000409.1 GCA_005888675.1 Candidatus Bathyarchaeota archaeon
GTTCAACAGGCTCTTCAAATGATTGTTGACGGAGGCCGCCTCTAGGCCAGTGACTGTTTTGAAGTCTGAGAAAGTCTTCCTAGTAGAGTAAAGCATCTTGACCATCGTGAGCCTGTCCGTATTGGCCAGCGATTTCAGGAGGTCTGCTGCTGTGGTCTCGGGCATATTGTCGACGAGTTCGTCTACCGCGATCTCGCCCCTTGTCGCAAGGCTTGACTTTACATCCTCGCGAATCTGCCTGACTAGGTCTTTGACGACGACAAAAGATGGCTCGGCCTGAGCCACGTCATCCTTGTGGAGATCAACTCTGATCGAACCTGATCCCGAATTCTCAATAGCTTTGGAGACTTGGCGCCGTACCTCATCCTTCAGCGACCTGATCTCCTCTCGGAGCTCTTCTCGAAGGTCCCCGGTTTTTTCCTTGGTCAAGTAAACTCCTCTATACTTAGCCTAATAGGATAGTATATATGATTTTACTTCAGGAGCCGATCAGATAAAAGATGGTTATCCTGTTCCCCCGACTAATACGTTCGTACATTCCACCGATGGCCTATTACCGGCCGCCTGTCCATGCGCAAGAGATCGCACAAATGAGACAATCTCCCTAGGTGCGAATTATCTGGAGGTTCAAAAAAGAACCGCGACCAGCTCATAATCTGACGATTACACAGTGTCTTAACTTCAGGCCTAGGGAGCGATGGGTGATGGTTCTTACCGCAACCCTCAAGTTATCTGGATTGTGTTTTTAGAAAATTAGACTTTGATCAGGGGATGATGGCCGAACTCGCTCATTTTGAGCCCTGATCGCCAATCGGAGCACACTATTTCTGGCCCCCGATGTCGTCCTCGTAAATTTCCGCTATGTTTAAATGAATAAACCCGTTTCCGCAAAATGCTTTTCCAAGCATAATGCACGAATTATCGCTGATCTCGCTCATTTTGAGGCGCAGTAAAAAATATAATTGTAAAAATAGGGGTGGGTAGTACCTCAAAGTTCAAGACGTGAAAGAGACTTTTCGAATACTTTCGGACCTCCTATCTTCTCGTAGGCGGCTGAAATTCTGCCTACTTCGACCTAGAGTCTTTCCGGGTCGACTTGAGCTGTGCAGTGATGGCTGCTTCACGACAGATCGGACATTGACAATGAGGATCCTCACAGTTTTCACACGGCACCCTCATAGAAGGTGTCCGAGCTTGACAAGACATCATTGTCATTTTCGATTGTCGAGCCTGTGCTGGATTCTTGGTTAATAAGATTCGGTCGGGCGCCAGCTTTCTAGTCTAGCTCCTCTGTTATCAGAAAGCTGGAATCCCACATCAGTTTGACCGGAAAGAGAATTTAAGCCTCAATCTTCAATCTGATCAAACACACAATGCAAGAAACGGTACACAACGACCCCGCAGTAAACTGGCTATTACAATCAGACGACCCCTCCATCCGATACCTCACTCTAACTGAAGTCCTTGGTAAGTCCGAAGACTCACCCGAGGTTGAGTCTGCAGGGAAGCAAATTCCACAAGGTCCCAAAGTACAGCTTCTCCTCTCTGGGCAGAGGACAGATGGCGGATTCGGTGTACATCCATACCAGAAATGGACAGGTGCCCATTGGAGACTAGTCTCTCTCGTCGAACTCGGAATCCCGTCAGGGTTCAGGCCAGCTGTCAAGGCAACTGATCTTGTACTCAAATGGCTCCTGGGCGAATCACACCTTAGCAATGTTCCCAAGATCAGCGGATTGTACCGACGATGCGCGTCTCAGGAAGGAAATGCGCTCGCTGTCTGCAGCCGTTTAGGAATCGCCGATGATCCTCGCGTCAAACAGCTCGCAGAGTCGCTGATAGGGTGGCAGTGGCCTGACGGTGGGTGGAATTGTGATCGCAACGAGGACGCGAAACACTCATCGTTCAACGAGAGCCTTTCGACAATGTGGGGACTGATCGAATACTACAGTGCGACCGACGACAAAGATGCG
>VBBA01000410.1 GCA_005888675.1 Candidatus Bathyarchaeota archaeon
ACTTGCGATAGAGCGACTTGGAACTCTTCGGAATAGAGTTATAGAGGCAAAGGCGAAGAAGGCGAAAGAAGAAGGTAACTAGATGCCCAGCTACTACCACTTGGGGAAAATTCCGCCGAAGAGGCACACTCAGTTCAAGAAGCCTGATGGCTCCTTCTATCCTGAAGAAATCTTCGGCACGGAAGCATTCTCCGGGGTATACTCCACCCTATACCACAA
>VBBA01000411.1 GCA_005888675.1 Candidatus Bathyarchaeota archaeon
GCAATGCACAAGGCGATGAACTCTACTTTGTCCATGAAGGGACCGGGACACTGGAGTCAGTGTTCGGAATCCTACCCTTTCACCAAGGTGACTACATCACGGTCCCGAGAGGCACAACATACAATATCACTCTACAGGGGAAAGAGAACCGGATGCTGGTCGTTGAATCAGCCGGCTCGATAGAGGTCCCGAAAAGATATCGGAATGATTACGGTCAACTGACCGAGCTTGCACCGTTCTCCGACCGAGATTTTCGACTACCCAGCAAACTCGTGACTCACGACGATAAGGGAGAATTTGAAGTTCGGGTCAAGATAGACAATGAGTTGATGTCGTATGTTTTTGATTATCATCCGTTCGACGTTGTCGGCTGGGACGGTTACCTCTATCCTTGGATCTTTAATGTGAACGATTTCGAACCCTTGACCGGCAGAGTCCATCAGCCTCCACCAGTTCATCAAACATTCGAAGCGCCGGGATTCGATGTACTCTCATTTGTCCCGCGCAAGCTGGATTATCATCCCGAGGCCGTCCCGGTCCCCTACAATCACAGCAACATCGACAGTGACGAGATTCTCTACTATGTGAGCGGAGACTTCTCCAGCCGTCGAGGCATCGACATAGGATCGTTCACGCTCCACCGTCGAGGGATCCATCATGGACCCCAGCCGGGAGCAGTAGAAGCAAGCATTGGGAAGGAGGCGACTACCGAGCTTGCGATCATGGTCGAGACCCATAAGCCTCTGAAACTAACGTCCGCAGGCGCAAAATACGATGATGCAGCCTACCCCTTCAGCTGGTTGGGCACTTCAGCCAAGAAGTAAGAATACCTCTTTTAACAAAATTACATGCCCTAGAGAGAGGATCGCTGGAATTCGCTCATTTTGAGCCCTGATTCGCAGAATACGCACACTTTTTCTGGCCCCCGATGATCCCCTCGTGAATTTCCGCTATGTTTAAATGAATAAACCTGTTTCCGCAAAATGCTTTACCTAGCATAACGAACGATTTCAGCCAGTTCTCGCTCAAAATGAGGCGCTTAAAAAAATAAAGTTGTAAAAATAGGGGTGGGTAGTACCTCAAATCTCAAGACGTGAAAGAGACTTTCCGAATACTTTCGGACGTACGATCTATCCTCCTCATGAACTGTTCAAGATAACCGTCAAAAAGGAGCCGAAATACCGAAAAAATCTGCAACAAAAAAGTTTTACATGCATTTTCCAAAAGTGCCTGCGAATTTTATTTGGGCCCCCACCCCCCACTATTTTTCTCCAGCCATACAGGCGAGCAGGAATAGACGACTACTACGCTGTGAGCAAAGGTGCCACCGGTTGCATGGCCTCCTCCTGCTCCAAGCGCTTCTTGATCCTCTTCAAACGAAAGAAATCCTCACGCTCCCTCTCCTGCAACGACATCTCGATATAACGAATCGTGTTCTCTATCCGCGGAATAACAATGTACTCCAAACTATTCACACGCCTCTTTGTAGCAGCAATCGCCTCCGCCAATCGACGAATCGCAGCCTCCGCCGCAGAAAGCTCAACCATATTCTTAACAGCCTCAGACATCAAACCCACAGCCTCATCCAACTTCGACGAGGTCCCCAGCATACTGTAAGGATAACCTTCCAACGGTCGAACCTTCACCGAAGCATGAGGAATAGACACACCAATCACATTTCTCGTCGACGCTTCCACATCAAATCTATCCTGAACAGTCAAGCTCGCCTCAGTCAAACGCTCGAAACCCATCAGCATCTCAGCCTCTGCAAACCTACGATAGGTCTGCGCAAGAATATCCTGAGTTCGCTGCCTCAGAGCGCTAATCTCACGAGCGAACTGGAAGAACTCGATCATCAAAGCATCCAACTTCTCCCTCAACAGATCGCCTCCCCTCTCAGCAACTAGTCGGCGCAGCACCACTAATGATCTCGCCAGGCATCTAAAGGCCTCCCTACTAGCTAGCTACCACAGATGTCATCAGTTTATCGCGATATTTAGGATGCCACTTCTTGATAGTCTCGGGATCAATCCTCTTCAACTCGGTCTCCGGAAGCGCACTCAGAAGACCCCATCCTAGATCGAGTGTAGCATCTATGTCCCGATTCTCATAGACTCCTTGGCTGATGAACCTCCGCTCGAAGTTCTCAGCAAAGGTGAGGTACAGCCTATCCCTAGCAGACAGTGCTTCCTCGCCGACAACCGCAACAAGATCTCGGAAGCTCCGACCTTCGGCGTAAGCATAATACAACTGATCCGAAACCTCTCGATGATCCTC
>VBBA01000200.1 GCA_005888675.1 Candidatus Bathyarchaeota archaeon
CCCACGATCGCGATCGATCCTCGCAACCAGGACATCATTGTCGCGGGTGCCCAGGACTATCGTTTGAGGGATTCTAACCAGCATCGATGGCATGGTTACTATCGATCCACCGATGGCGGGCAAACTTGGACTTCCGAACTCTTGCCAGGGTTTCCGGGAGATAACTCCCCTGATGGAATGGCTTCTCCGTTACATCGATCGAACACGCTCTCCGATCCAGTCTTAGCATTCGACCAAATGGGTAATGTCTACTACACTGGGATTGCTTTCAACATAACGAACGACGTAGCCCAGCCTGGCCTGGTGGCCTTTGTGGCCAAATACATCAATGATGGCGCCGACTATTTTGGTGCGACAATGATCCGCGGCCCATTGAACGATGACAAACCATGGATTGCAGTGGATACTTCTAGTAGTCCATATGATGGGACTGTCTACTTGGCTTTCGACGCGAACCTCACGAGCACTTCCCACTTTGCGACTGTTCTAACTCACTCTAGTGATGGGGGAAGAACCTTCTCCGAACCGCTCTACACTCCTGGAGACGAGACGGGCGAGCTTCCGGGATTAACGGTTGACCCCTTAGGCGATGTATACGTTTCAAGCGACGCTTTCAATCCAGTAACCGGCGCATCGCTGAATTATGTTCAGGTATCGAAAGTGACGAACGGAGGAACCGTCTTGGCCCAAAATGTCAAGGTCGTCACGAATGCCTGTTTTCTTGGTCTGTCTTCCACCTTACCGGGAGGGAGCTTCCGCGACTTCACGATTCCCCAGATAGCATCCGATTCAAAAGCAGTGTACCTGGTTCGAGACGACTGTGGACTAGGAAATTCCAACGTATTATTCACAAAGTCGATGGATGGAGGGTCCACTTGGACTGCTAGCATTATGGTCAACGATTTTGTGACTGATACAAGGACTTGTTGCGTGTCGACCCAGCACTTCTTCCCAAGCATTGCAGTCTCTGGAGGCATTATCAATATCGCCTGGTATGACAGCAGACAAAACAACGCCACCTCATTGAATGCTCTGGACATATTCTATGCTTATTCGTTAAACGGAGGCTTGAGCTTCTCGCCGAACATCCGGATAACAACAGTATCCTTCGACCCCAACTCTGTCAAGAGGTCAGATGCTCCCAACAACAACGAGCCGTTTATTGGCGACTATATCCAGATAACTGCCACTCCGATCAGGGTTCATGTTATCTGGACAGACAATCGGTTTGCCTGCGATACAGTTATTCTTGGCTACGGCTGCCAAGACCAAGATGTGATCACCGCTGGGATCGATCTTCCAGACTTCAGTCTTACCACTAGTCCGCCCTCGATGACCCTAATCCAGGGCCAGACCGCCGCCACGAATGTTACGCTTACCAGCTTGTCCGGATTCTCTGGAAACGTTACAATCGCCCTGTCCACATCCACAGAAGGACTCCCCACTACAACTTTGGCCCCTAGAAGGGTCGACCTCTCACCGGATACCAAGATATCCTTTCTGCTGTCCTTCTCGCCAACCTTCGCCACTCCAGCCCAAACTTACAAGATGAATATCACAGGAAGCTCGGCACCTAGACTCCACACAGCGGATTTCTATGTTACCGTCCAACCGTTTGCAAGCTTTCCTTCCCCAGGATACATTCGCTTCCCATCTCTCGGTGGACCGATTGCGATCTACGCAGTTTTTGGCGCCGCCTTTGTCACCGTGGGTGTCGCAGTAGTCGCCGGGTTGCTGATTTTCGACAGGTTGAAGAGAAGGCGTGCCCGCCCCCTCCTACAATTCCTCCTCCTATTGATTAATTCCGCTGAATTGGATCTAGCTTCTTCTCAATATGTCGACGTGTCCGTCTTTTCTTCCGACGTAGGCAACGTCCGCCATGCTCAGGAACAATCCTGTCTCGATAACACCTGGCACATTCTTCAGCTTCTCATGAATGATTTCTGGCCTACGAAGATTTCTGAAGTATGCGTCCACTATCAGGTTCCCATTATCGGTGACAACTGGTCCCACCTTGCCAGTTCCCTCTCGCAATATCGCCTTCTCAGATAACCGCTTCACCTTCGCCAATGTCGCTTGATAACAGAACGGGACGATCTCCACTGGAATAGGCTGTTCACCACCTAGGGTCTTGGCTAACTTTCGCTCATCCACTATTATGATCAATCGCTTGGTCGAAGAGTCCACTATCTTCTCGCGTAACAGTGCTGCCCCGCCCCCCTTTACCATATCCAGACTCCGCCACTGGATCTGATCCGCACCATCAATCGCTAGATCCAAATCCTTCTCATCCGGCAGGACCGTCGTGTTAAGCCCCAATCTACGCGCCGCCATCTCCATCTGGTAACTGGTCGGGACGAAACTCAGCCGGAGATGTTCCTTCTTTACAGTCTCAGCTGCCAACTCCAGAGCCCGAAGTACGGTGTTCCCACTTCCAAGCCCGATGGTTATCCCGTCTCGCAATTCCCGAACAGCTTGGGCGGCAGCACTCAATCGTGCCTTCTCCACCCAGGACATGTCTCTCTTGCCCCCAATCCTATCCTTCGGTTTCTATCTGCTCTAAGCGCTCCATTGCCTTCAAGACCTCCTCCCGAACTGCGTCCAATCTCTCCTCCGCTTTGGTCTTAGGCCTCTCCCGGGTCTGGCTCTTCTCTTTCTCAGAAGCCGGTTCCGGAGTTGTAGTAGCTGCTGGTTGCTCCTGCTTATTCGTGGGACTAGTTGTTGATGGTTTGACTTGTCTGGGCTCTAGACCCAGTCCCAGGGAATCTAGCCCTGGTTTCAGTTGTCCAATCCGAACATCAATCTCCATCAATTTCTCGTAGAAACTCTTCAACAGGTCCTCTTTCGCCGACTCTAATTCATGGAGATCCACAATCCGCTTATGAACATCAATCTCTCCATCCACGCGCTTAAGATCCACTTTGTATTTCTGGAGTAGTTGGTTCTTCTCGGTCTCGTTGATCTGGGCACGGGCCTCGGCGTCGTAGATTTTGGTTAAAGCATCTCCGATAATGTCCCGTTCCAGACTCGCGATGCGGAGCCTGTCGCGGGCTCGTCCCATATCCGCTTCGGTCACGGACTTTCTCAAGCTATCCGGAACTGGAAAACTCGATTTTTCGAACGATGGACTGGCCAGCGTCTCCTGCTGGGCGGATTCCTGTTGCTTCCGGCGCCCGAATATTAGTATCACGAGGAAGATCAGAATGTTAGTGATTGGGAAAGGGAAATTCTTACCCTTGCCCTGCAAGAAATGCATTCCTCGCCGTAGCTTTTGACATAGTCCTGGCGGGCGCTTATTAACGGTTTAGACCAATGCCCCCAACTCCAACTGTAACTGCAGCATGGGATGTACGGGTCAAACTACGGTTAATACCCGATATCCGCATCTTTACTCCTGACGTTGGGAGGTCAGGCGTAGGATTGTCTTTGGCGAGTAGATGCGAGAGTTGTGGGATGCCAATGCCCACGAACGAGGATCATGGGGCCCACGATCCAGACAATCCCTACTGTATTCACTGTACTGACTTGGATGGCAAACTATTGCCGTTCGAGAAAAAATTCGACGAGCTGGTTGCGTCTACAATGGACACACGTTGGATGAGTCGCGAAGAGGCTGAGCGATCGGTTAGAGAACAGCTCCTACAAATGCCTGCGTGGAGATCGAAAGTGGAAAAGTTGATGGCAAAGACGCAAGCTACAACACAAACCCCGACACAAACTCCATCAGCACAGTCATAGCAGCATTCGACAAGAAGATCAAAAGCATCCGTTTTCTTCTGTCCGAGAAAGATTGGAGGACTCGCATTAAGCCTCCGATCTGTCGGATTTCTAGATTATTACTTCTCTTTTGTGCGGAGGGCTATTAAGCAAGGTATGATCATAGCGGCCCTCCCGGTGAAACCGGAGTGGCTAAGAAGAAGGCCAAGAAAAAGTCCAAGATGTAAAAGTGGACTTGTCGGCCCAGACGAGATTCTAGGATCAAGGGCCGAAACAGTTCTAACAGAACTCTTCTGAAAATAATCCCTTTTTATCCCCCAAACTTCTATTTCAACAATCCAAAACAAGAGAGAAAGCCCCAATGACGGATGTACTGACTAGCCTGTACAACTTCCTCTCCAACGTCGCCGGCACGAACCAACTGCTCTTCGTCTTCCTCGTGAGCCTCTTCGGTAACATTATCCCAGTCATCCCAATTCCCTACCTGATCATCGTCATCACAATAGTCACAACATCTCCCCAGGTTGGAATAGTCCAAGTGGCCGCTGTTTCTGCATTGGGCGCCGCGAGTGGCAAATTTGTCAGCTACGGGCTCGGCTACGGAGTCCGTGAGGCCATGGTTGGCAGCCGGGCTCGATTCGACTCGCTTCGCCGACTCTTGGGAGGAAGCGTTTTCCTAGTCGCTTTCATCTTCGCCGCCACTCCACTTCCAGATGATGTGGCCTATATCCCGATGGGCATCATGAAGTACAGTCCTATCAAGACCTACATCAGCCTCTACACTGGGAAGTTCGTACTCACGTTATTCGTCCTATACACTGCTAGAAAGTCGGAAGAGGTGATTAATTCGGCTCTTGGTGGAGGCATCGTGGGATCCGCTCCTTCGATCGCGATAATCATTGGATTGTCTTATCTGATGATGAGGGTCGATTGGGAACGCGTGTTGGCCCAAACCCAGCAACGTGGTTTCCTGAGGCGACTCCTAAGGAGTGGTTGGAGTCGATTAACTGGTAAAGGGGCAAAGGCATCACCCTAGCCGCGTTGTGGGAACGGAGTCTAAGCAAGGAGCCGTTTCTGTCCGTAGGTCGTAAGCGCCCAGGTATATGATCTCCCTATTTTCTTTGACGATACAATTTTCTGCCCGTCTAGGAGCTTGAGATGATAGTTCACGCACGCCTTTCCGAGGCCCGCTTTCTTGGCAATCTCCGACGCCTGCGACTTCCCAGACTCCTCGATAGTGGTAATGATTTTTGTCCTGGAGGCTAGGCCTCGCTGGACGTTTCTCATACCAGTTATGTAGGCGCGGGGATGGTAGGGATGTGTTCTCATTATTTTGTAAGGGATCTAGTTCTGGAACTGGCTCATGCTCGCCTGTAGCGGACCCGGTTGGGTACTGAGAGCCTTCCAATCCAACTGGGCAAGTCCGGCTAGTCTTCGGAATTCGTTGACAGAGCCAGGACCGAAGCCTGCGAAGTGGTTGTTGAAGAAGACGTAGCCCTGCTTGAACAGGTCACGCTTCTCCTCTAAAGCGTCGAACCATTTTTTCATGACTTGTTCTTGGTCCCGCTGGATACCGCTGAACTCGGTTATCTCCCGGTCGCCAACTAGACGAAGATACATGGTGTTGGAGGTGGTTTCAGGCGGAGTAGAAGCGTACTGGTTCTCGGACCAGGCAAGAATGACATTCTGGGATTCTAGCTGTTCGTAGATTTCCGGTTTGAACCAAGACTTGTTCCGGAACTCTACTGCGTGTTGATATTTTCCGTCCAACTGTGCAAGGAACTTTTGAAATGCCTCCCCATCCTTCTTTTTGTTGAAAGAGGGCGGGAGCTGAATCAACAATGGGCCTAGCTTTTCACGCAATTGGCTTATCGAGGCATAGAACCGTTCCAGTTGCTGGATCGCGTCCCGAAGCTTCAATTCATGAGTGATCTTTTTCGGAAGCTTGGCTGTGAACCGGAAATTGTCACCAGTAGCTCGCTTCCAGTTTGAGACCATGCCAGAGGATGGGGTACGGTAGAAGGTCGAGTCAACCTCGACCGCGTCAAATATGCTCGCATAGAGCCTCAGATAGTCACTGGGCTGGGCGTCTTTTGGGTAAAATGGTCCTATCCAATCCTTGTAAGACCATCCGCTGCAACCAACCCGCAACATAGAAGGTTCCAATGGCAAACCTTGTCAGCCAGCAGTAGCACAACCAGTCACTCTATTGGTTAAAGGGATTCGGTTGAGTGTCCAACGAACAGCGAGCCGTGTCCACGCTGCGCAGATCGTGGTTGGGCTGGGTGTCTAATTTTCTCCATGTGGGATGGGTTAATGGCCGGAAAAAGTAATGCCAAGGATCGTTAATATCATTGGCCGGACGTGCACCAACTGCCAGAGAACACTACTCTGCAGATCAGAACTCTCAGTCCACCTTTTTGGGGCAACGTCAGCCTGAGATCTATCTTCATCGATATCGGTCTCCACTTTGTAAAGCACTCAGGGCATCCGTCGATGACTTCCGAAAATCGCACACCCTCGTAACACCTCAAATAGGATCCCCTAGAATTACAGAGCTCAAGCACTAGAATGCATCAGAAAGTCGTCGTCACTGGTGGTGCCGGGTTCCTCGGGAGTCATCTAGTCGAGGCTCTAATAGAGAAGAATTTTCAAGTTGTTGTATTGGACGATTTCTCATCGGGAAAACCATCCAACCTGCAGAGAGTTGCGACCCACCCTTGGCTCAAGGTCGTCAAAGGCGACATAAGGGAGAAAGGCACTGTTCAGCATCTGCTAAAGCATACTGCCGTAGTATTTCATGAGGCCGCAGACGTAAGCGTCCTCAAGTCGATAAAGAATCCCGGCCTAACTAACGATGTAAACGTCAATGGAACGCTGAGTCTACTCCGGTCAGCCGTCAAGAACCGTGTCGGTCGCTTCATCAACGCGTCATCAGCCGCAGTATATGGGGATCAAGGGGACGTGCGGAATAATGAGAAGATGCTTCCACGACCTGTTTCGCCTTACGCAGTTTCCAAGCTGGCCGCTGAAAATTATTGCGAAGCCTTCTATGAAACGTATGGGTTAGAAACTGTCTCCTTACGATACTTCAATGTTTATGGTCCAAGACAAAGATCGGGACAATACTCGGGAGTCATAACCTCATTTCTCAAAAGAGCTAGGGCCGGATTGCCCCCAATTATCTATGGTGATGGAGGTCAGACACGTGACTTCATCCATGTCTCAGATGTCGTACAAGGAAACCTGCTTGCGATGAAGAACGATCAGGCTGTGGGAAATATTTTCAATATCGGAACGGGAAAATCCGTTTCAATTAGCAGCCTAGCAAGAATGATCATCAGCTTGTCGGGTCGCCGAGGCTTGAATTCTATGTCAAAGAATGCAAAGCTTGGAGACCTGAGACACAGTTGTGCCGACATTACAAAGTCTAGGAGACTTCTCGATTACGCTCCGCGTATCTCACTGGCTGAAGGCCTGCAGAGAATCGTGCAGGGGTAACCAGTTTTTCGCCATAATTGAGGTTCTCAAATTCGGGCGCTAATCTGGCGATTGCTTATCACTCGTTTAAGATTGGTCGAACGTATTTCAACACATCGTGCGACTGCCAACCTTGGTAATATCCGGCTCCTCCAAATTCTTCATAAACAGCAGCGAGTTTGAGGGTTTTTTGATATTCTGGAAATAGTTCCAGAAATAATAAGACTCTTTTTTATACCAGGCGAGGCGCATCCCGGCGGACGAGTTTCTTAGTCTCGACTCCTGCTCGTGGGCTTGTTGTCACAGAAGAACCCCATCGGATATAGGCTTATCGAAGATAAGTTCAGAACACCAGATTTACCGACTACCTCATGATTATGGCAGGATGTCATTCGATAGAACATTAAACACAATACTAACAGTTGTCATATGAGGTGACTTTCTCCTTGGGCAAGGGCGATCCTATTCCCCCAGGTCCTTTCACGCCACCGGGTGTCTAACCGAAGAGCCTATGAGGCTCTCCTTACTCCCTTCTTTTTTGTTCACGGCTCATGATTCCTACCGCTGACGAATACTTCCGAAAAATCCATCAGACTCTTGTTCTTTTGGACGCGAATAACATCAGAATATTTCGATCGATGAAGAAGCACGGCCCTCGAAATCTACAACTTATTGCTCGTGACACAGGCATACCATATCCTACCGTATTCGCTAGAGTATCTAGACTTGAGAAGGGTGGAGGGATATTTCATGCATGGGCAAATCCGAATCACTCGAGGATCGGTCTCTCTAGAGCTATGGTCCTTGTCAACCCTACCCCCGGCAAGGATCTCTTGGCTAGAGAGGCATTGAGGATTCCGGGCTACTGGATTAGGATCATTCGCAGCATGGGCGAGTGCAACGGCTACTATTCTATCCATGCGGTCCCCACCAGCAATACCCGAGAGTTCGAACAGTATCTGGAACAATTTGTTCCCTTGGGATTGGCGTCTAGCGTCCGTGTTTATTGGATGGAGGAACAGAACTCGACGATTTCCAATTTCGACTATTATGATTCGGAGAAGGGAAAGTGGAGATTCGAATGGAATGATTGGTTGTCAACCTTGTCGGAGGATTCTACGAAGCCTGGCAAGGTAGCGCCGCCCGAGAATAGATCCACGGTTGCGTCCTTTGACAAGAAGGACCTGATTATCCTGAAGGAGCTCAACAAGGATGCGAGGATTAAGCTTGCCGATTTCGCAAGAATGTTCAAGATTACGCTTCCCGCGGCGAAATATCGTTTTGATAGGATCAAGGAGAAAGGACTCATCAGCGAATACGTTATCGACCTCGTACCTTACTCGCCGCTGATCTCTGACATGTACGAGGTCCGATTGGACTTCAAAACTGAGAGTCAAATGTTGGCCAAAAGGACGATCTTGAACAAGATACCATTTATTCTGCATCACTCATTGATCCGAGGGATTAACTCGATCACAACAAGAGTCTATCTTCCACGCGGCGAAATGAACAATCTCATTACACTTCTCTCCACTCTTGTCAGAAGAGGAGTATTGAACAATTACACTTCGTTATGGCTTGATCCCATGACCATAACGAGCCAGACCTTCTCCTATGAGTACTGGCAGGATGGTAAGGGATGGCAGTACAATAACGGGGATTACAATGAACAACTGCAGAATATCCTCTCGACGTCTGAGAAGGCGCTTAGAGACTTGGCAGCGTTCCAACCAATGTCGATAGCGACGATGCTGTAGAATTCGGAAACAGCCTCTCCCAGATCGGTCGATTCCTTTACAATATCGGAGAGTTTGAGAATACCAATCCTTGATTGGTAAGTTGGTAGAAGTAGCCTCTGGATGGTGCAGTGCTTCGTCCCATCCTCAATACTTTGAGTATACCTCCTCGAATCAATACTTCTCCAGTTCTTTTCTTCATCTCTATCACTCCATCTGCCAAGTTCACGGTTGCATTCTCTAATTGTTCACTGACGACCTCCGTGTGTAGAACCGAGAATGTTACGGCCTTGGCAACTCTCGTGGCGAACCTCATCACCTGTACATATTGCAAGACTCGTCGAGGCTCTGCCAGCAAGAAGAACGGAGTGATGCTGTCGAGTATGATCACTTTTCTATGCCCTGTCGGCTTCAAAGCAAAACTCCGACCGTAATCGAGAAGATCTTGGAATTTCATCGTCTCCTCCAAGACATCTTCGGGATCCATATGGGGCAAAGACTCGGCCAGCTTCTCCGCCCCCTTGCTGAACATGTCCACGAATAC
>VBBA01000201.1 GCA_005888675.1 Candidatus Bathyarchaeota archaeon
CGAATTCCTCCTCGTGACCCTTCGCAACTGGAAGCCTGTTCGAAACAATCAAGACCATGATGCTGACAAAGTGTTGCCTACCTATTTCTGACTGTCGAATCTCGCGGAACGCTTTTTATTCACTGCGCATGAGAGGCCGCTCAAGCTGAATATTATTGGCAAGATGCGAAGAAGTTCATCGGGAATATGATCGTTATGCGAATGGGAAGGTCCAGACTGGTGTTTTGCCGGCTTGGATGAGAGTCAAAGGCAAGGTCGTATGGCACGTGTTTCAGGGGTCCTACAAGGGCTTGCCCGAGGCATGGGCGAAATTCGGAAAGGAATTATCGAGCATGCCGGCTGAAAAATTCGCGGGACCACCGGGCGATGTGTATGTCTGCAACCCTTCGGATCATAAGGGGACAGAGGAGAAACTGATCACGATCCTCTGGGCTCCACTCAAAGAATAGATGGATTCCTCCAAAGGCGACATCTGGTTCCAATTTCCATGAGCTGTTAGAATGTCGATCTTGTTTCCTCCTTCGACGAAGGCGGAGCGGAGAACTTTCATAATTCTACTAGGGATGTCTGGCTTATCACTTCTCCTTGTAACTGTATTGTATGCCGTAGACCCGAGGAGGATAATCGGAGATGCGCTCGTTAACACTCCTAGTGGCGATCCTTTGGAGATCCCGCCACCAAGTGTTTCTCCTTATTTCCACTTTAAGCCCGTGACGCTTTTCTTCGCCGCATCCATCGTCTTCAGCTACTCTTTCTTCTCATTGTTCAAGAAGAGAATCACAAACTTACCTCCGCATGTGAGAACGCTCTTACTCACTTTGGCGGTGTTGGGTCTAAGCGTCTCTGTTTACGAAGTTCTGTTCAACTTCACTCTATGGTCGGTCTTAATGTTAAGCCAGACGCCGAATCCCGATCATGTGGTCAATGGTTATCCAGGAGGGATCCTGCAAATCAATGTAGTCTTCGCGACGAAGACGTTCGTCGCCCTTCTCTTCCTTTCCATCTTCGCTATTGACAGTCTTCGGAAAACTTCTTTCGGTTTGCCCGCTCAGAACGGCTAAAATACCGATTCACGATCGGCTCCACACTATGGAAAATCCTGCGAAGGAGGTTACGATAGAGGATTTCAAAAGGTTGGAAATGCGGGCGGGCACGATTGTCGAGGTCAGCCGGGTGCCTAGGACTGAGAAACTGTTCAAGGTCGTGGTGAGCCTTGGAGAACACGGAAGGAAGCAGACGATAACCGGCCTTGTCGGCTTCTATGCTGCAGAGGAGCTGATGAACAAGCGGATAGTATTCCTCTGCAACTTAAAAGAGGCCAAGTTCGCTGGCCAATTATCGCAAGGCATGTTGCTGGCCGCTAGCGAGGGAGAGAAGCTCTCGCTTTTGACGCTTGATCGAGATGTTCCCGACGGATCGAGGGTTAGCTAGTTATGGCGACAGCTAAGATCAACAAGGCAAGAGAGGCTAGGAATAAAAGACTCGGGCCCATTATTTTGCTGTCCGAGTAGCAGATTCCTTGAGCCTTGCCAGTTCTGTAAGCCTTTCCAGCGTTGAGCTGGCAAGATTCTTCGTTGCAATGGTTCTACTCCTGTTCTCCGCTCACGTCTTCGGCCACCTTTTCTATCGACTAAAGATTCCACGGGTAATAGGAGAGATCATCGGAGGACTAGTACTGGGCCCATCAGTACTCGGATACCTCCGCCCGACGTTGCTGACTTGGCTCTTCGCAGCATCAGACTCTGAGGGAAAGTTGATCTCGCTGGCATCCTGGTTCGGCTTAATCCTATTGATGTTCATTTCTGGATTCGAGGTGCAGAAATCGTTCACACGATCAGATAGGAGAATCGTCAGCTCAGTCCTGGTAGGTGCAACTGGTGTTTCCTTCCTCGCCGGCTCACTAATCCCACTGGTAGTGGATTTCTCACCATTCAAGGGACCAAACGGTGGTGGTGCGGCATTGTCGATAGTAGTGGGGATCGCGGTAGCTGTGACCTCGATCCCAGTAATATCGCGTATCTTCCTCGATCTGAAGATTTTAGACTCTCACTTTGCAAAGGTAGTTCTCGCAATCGCAACTGTCGAAGACGTCATACTATACGCCGCTCTAGCGTTCGCCACCAGTCTAGCCACCTCCTCCGTTTTCCAGGCTACGGACGTGGCATGGACTCTGCTCGTCACGGTTGGCTTCTTTACCTTAGGATTGATCGTGTTCCCGAGACTAGGCGCTTGGATCTTTAACAATGCACGAACCCGAGACCTGATCACCTCCTTTCCAACTCGTTGGGCGTTATTCGTCTGCTTTGCAATGGTAGCCGCGGCTAGCTTGCTGAGCGTGAACGTGGTCTTTGGGGCCTTCCTTGGGGGAGTAGCTGTTGGAATGATGCCTAGGCCAGTGTTCGAAGGGGCGAGGCAACACGTGAGATCCATCTCCCTAGCGCTCTTCACGCCGTTTTACTTCGCCGTCGTAGGATTGCAGCTGGATCTGATACACCAATTCAATTTGTTGTTCTTCTTAGGGTTCCTCGGATTTGCGGTGGCGACAAAAAGCCTGGGCACTCTAGTATCTGGTTATCTCGGGACGAGAAATTGGCGGTCGAGTATGAACCTAGCAATTGCTTTGAATGCGCGCGGTGGTCCAGGTATCGTTCTAGCGAGCGTTGCGTTCAGCGCTGGGATCATTGGGGAAACATTCTTCGTCACATTGGTCCTAGTCGCAATACTTACCTCCGCATTCACCGGCTATACACTCAGGTACTTGATAGGAAAAGGGACACCTTTGCTTGGGGTGCAAAGGGAGCCGAAGATGCAGCCAGTATCGACGGACAATCGCTGAGACAGCCAGTCCTGCCACAATACGGTACATCTTTCATAATCCTCGAACCAGAACCAGTCCACCACGTTGATGCCCTGAAACAATCGTCTCGAAAGCCCTTCCGAAGGTAGCCCCTCGAATTCAGCTAGCTAAGAGAGAAAAGAGGCCTTTGAACACTCCCCGGTTCGAGGCCTCAAGGCTACGAGCAGATGGATTCAGGAACGTAAGCGGGACCAGTACTATCGCCTTGCCAAGATCAAGGGATATCGAAGTCGAGCTGCCTACAAGCTCAAACAGGCTTCTAAGACTTACAATCTGATCCGGGAAGGGCAGAGAGTAGTCGACCTTGGAGCCTCGCCAGGCGGATGGCTGCAGGTTGCAAGAGAGATCGTTGGTCCAGAAGGCTTGGTCCTCGGGTTGGACATCAAACCGATCAGTCCAATACCATTCCCGAATGTGCACCTAATAGAAGCAGACATTTACGACCCCGAGATCGAGAAAAAGATCCTTAATGAGCTTCGAGGGTTCGCAGATGTTCTCTTATCGGACCTTTCGCCCCAAATCATCGGGGCATGGGACGTGGATCATGCGAGACAGATCGACCTTGCCCGGAGGGCCATCGCTATTGCGAAGAATGTCTTGCGGCCTAGGGGTAACGCTTTGATCAAGATGTTTCATGGTCCCGAGTTAAAGGGTCTCCAAGAAGAAGCGGGGAAGATGTTCTTTCGGAGCCGCTTGTACAAGCCGCAAGCTAGTAGACCGGAGAGCAGCGAGATCTACTTCCTTGGTCTTGGACTTAGGAATTGGGTCGCGAAGGAGCGAGAAGGTATGGAAGGTCAGGCTGAGGACGAAGACGGCAAGAATAGGGATGTTACTGTTGAATAGAATTTGACTGAAAGCAAAGGGGCAAAGACTGCGCAGCCCTGCGCCAAGACCTGCCTGATCCTAATCACCGGAGAGCCGGGAGCGGGCAAGACGACCTTGATGGAGAAGCTTCACTGTCACTACAAGCTTCAAGGGATTAAAGTCGGAGGATTCATTACTCGAGAGGTAAATGAAAACGGGAAGAGGGTCGGTTTTCGGATCACCGACCTACGATCGGGTAAGGAAGGATGGCTTGCCAAGGCACAGCCAGGCTCCGGCCCAATGGATGGCAGATACTGTAGTATTCTCGAGGACTTGGAAGATATAGCCCTAGGGGCACTCCGGACCCCGGTTGAGTCAAACATGGATATTGTCTTAATCGATGAGATTGGTCCGATGGAGATGTCGAGCAGGCGATTCAGTGCAGCGATCTCTAGTTTCTTGCAGAATAGGACGGGACCGATTGTTGCGACCTTCAAGCAAGGATCCCACTATCCGATCGTTGACAAGTGTCTTGATGATCCATCTACAACCCTGTTGAACATCACACGAGAGAATAGGGAGGCTATTCTCGCCCATTTGACTGCGTTGGCGGATTCTTTGTTGAGGAGGGAGGGATTGAAGATAACTTGAGAGTCTGCGGAGTAGACGACGCAGGACGAGGACCTGTCATCGGTCCCCTAATCATAGCAGGCGTACTTGTCGAAAAGGAGAAGGTCTCAGAATTGAAGGAGTTAGGCGTGCGGGATTCGAAGACCCTACCAGCTGTCAAAAGGGAGAAGCTGGCGATCGAGATTTCACGCCTCGTAATCGAATCCCATCTTGTAGAACTATCTCCGAAAGCCTTGGATGAGGTAGTACATCGAGCGCCGAAGCTGAAACGGTTGAACTATCTTGAGGCCGTGGCGATGGCGAGCGTGATCGAGAAGTTAAGACCAGAGGTCGCATATGTTGATGCATCGGATGTTGTTCCTGATAGATTTGGACGCGACATTCTTGGCCGATTAAGCTACAAGCCCAAGATCATATCCGAGCACTATGCTGACAGTACCTATCCGATCGTCTCGGCCGCGAGCATACTGGCCAAAGTCGAACGGGACCGGAGAGTACAAGAGTTGAGAACCCAATACGGAGAATTTGGCTCAGGGTATTCAACGGACGAACGCACCATAAAATTCCTAGAAGACTATTACAAGGAGAATAAAGTGTTCCCCCCAATTGTCAGGAGGTCTTGGGAAACGCTGCAAAATATCGTCAACAGGATTGAACAGTCAAAGCTAAGGGACTTCTAGTCTTGCGCCACCCTAGGACTTCACCGCTCACTCGACGAGAGTAAGCTCGTAGTGGAGCGTCTTCGTACGTCGAAGCCAATGCACCAGTGGTACGACCACTCCCTACAGTATTCGATACTTGCGATTGATCAAACTACGTGCCAAAACCGCTTCGTCATCATCGAGGAGCCTCGCCTTGAAACGCATCGGGGTCCCGGTCCTCTTTCCACGAAACGTAGAGGGGGCGATCTGGACGATAGGATTGTTCCTAATCCTCCTAGCCTTTCCAGATTTGTCATACGTCCGAATAAACGCGCGATCTCCTTCGACTGCAATGTTGACGGGAGTGGCCACAGGGTCTCCATTCCGGCGATGGGTAGTGAGAAGTACAGTTCTCTGATGAACGAAGCCCTCCAGCAGTGAAAATGGTTCCACGAACTCTTCCAAACCAGGTGTTGAATTCAGGGGATTATAGGCGTTCTCGGCGAAGTCATCGGTAGGACACATCCTTGTCTTTCCGTTACCTCAACGAAGTTCTGTTTTGGATCATGTAGGCCTGACTCTTCTTCCGTTCCATGTCAGCGATCAAGCGGTTGTAGCCACTGAAGGGTACAGCACTTGACTCATGAATGATAATCGACGCCGCTCTGGACTTGTTCCGTATCCTAAGGCTTGGGTCCTCCAATCCTCGGGCTAATGCGTGGAGCAACTTGGAAGTGTTCTGGATCGCATTTATCCATTCTCGACCTATCGATATATCTTATCACCACTATTCATCAGAGCAATAGGACCGGATTACTCTTGTACCGGAATGCGCCGGCTCGGATTAAGCCGGAGTGAGATGCTGTTATCGTGCCGGCGCCCGCCGGCAGACGAGTTATACTCTAGGTAGGGCTAAGGACGCCACGAGCGTAATTGTTCGAACTGTTCTTGCGTCTACAGCCGACACACGGCTACTACGACATTCATAACCAGCTGAGCGACAAGTTTCCAGGAACAAGAATCAGCCTCTGGTGCAATGATCAGACCGATATTCTCGAGATCGAGGCCGATGGGTTGGAATCCTTTGAAGGCCTACAAAAAGAACTGTCCTTGATTTCGAAGGTCCGGAATTCTAAGATCATATCGAAAACCTATCTCCAAGACAAGTTCCAACTGGTGGCTAGAACGTGTTGCTGCGGAGGCGATAATACACTTCCTATCGGGCCTGTGATTCATCGTAACAATTTCATGGAGGTCCCACCGATCATATTCTTCGGCGGCTGGGAATATCATCGGCTGGTAGGCTATGATGATGCTGACGTCAGAGGATTGCTGAGAGGATTGGACAAGGTCGGAAAGACGGAAGTCCTTCACAAGAAAGAGATTGCTGAAGGAATCACTGATGATACGTTCCTAGTCTCTTTCAACAATCTTTTCGGCCAGTTGACGCAGAAGCAGACGCGAGCAATGGTCTCCGCTATCGAGAATGGCTATTATGAGATACCGAGACGCATAACAGCAGATGATCTCGCGAAAAAGTATGGGCAGCCGAGAAGCACGTTCGAAGAGCATGTTCGAAAGGCCGAGAGCAAGGTGATCCTTGCAATGGCTCCGTACATGATGATGTACGCCCGCATTCCATCATCTCCATTTGCTACCAAGACGAAGGCCGCAGGCGCGACGCTTGGAGCGAGATTGATGAAGCAGATGGTGCAGGTTCCACGTAAGGCTGGACCAGCTATTCCCACTGGCTGACTGTTGTCGCGATCCTACGATCAGAACTCAGAGAGGCTAGGGACTGAGGCGATTCGAGCCCCCAGCCTAATGCCCATTGGCTCGAATGTCTGGTCAAGCAACGAAAGCAGATTGCGAACATAATCATCTACATTCACTTCAGCAGGCTTGGCTTGTGCGGTCGGTTTGACGGTGAACGTTCGACCTCCATGCTTGAAGGGACGCACCTTGACAAATCCTACTTCCTGTCTTCTGGATACATTCTGCCCCGACTCCGCGGCAAGTACAGCGGCCTGATATGGCTGGGGAAGTGTTCTAGCATTGATCATTTTCCTAGGATCCTCTCTAAGTTCCACACGATACTCGAGGTCCGCGAGAGGGATTTTGCCTTGGCGCAAAAAAGACAAAGCGTTGTTCACGACCGCGCGCGTGCCTAGTTTTGCGGCTTCAAATTCTTGCGCGCTTGTCCGTCCCTTGCCTAGTATGGCTAGACAGTCTTGGAAGGTTTTGAGGAAGAAACGTGGAGAGTTCGACTTTGCGACGGTGAGTCCTTTGATCTCGGTTTCGCCACTGGGAAGTATGCCGAAGTAGGCTTTCTTTGCACCGCTGAGAACGCAGACACTGTACCGTCGATCATAGGCAAGTTCCAACTTGTACTTGTCCCGGACCTGCCGGGTGAACTTGTCGATTTGCTGATCCGAAGGGTTGTCGAGGAATACTGAGTCAGTGTCTCCATACTTCGGCTTCAATCCCTCATTCCTGGCTAGGTCAAAAGTGGATTGCAGCACCTCACGGCCGTAGGCAGTTATCGCCTCTCCCAACAATGGACTTGCAAGTCCGTGGATTCTTACGGTGACTCCATAGGATGCAACGAGGACTAGCTTGAGTATCGAGTTAGCTGCCTTCGTCACTCTGTAATCTTCGGTTTGGGAATCGAGCGTCTTCAGCAGTGGCTTGTAATAGTGTATTCTGAGGTCCCGCAACGCGCCTATTATTGCGCTGAAAATTCCTCTCCTTTGTCGGCAGATGCTTATGTCTTGGCCCGGAACTTTGTTGGATTGGCATTCGGGATGGCCGCATTGGATTGTTTCGTAAGAGAGATTGTAGACATCTACTACTCCTGGATAGAGAGATTCGAAGTCCAAGACTGCCATGTTGAAATAAGTCCCGGATTCAGGCGTGATTGTTAATGCACCTGTCACGAACTTTTTGTCACTACCAAGCCTGAGCTCGGTAGTGGTCGGAATGAGGATGTCGTGCGCCCTGTAGTAGCTGTCTAACATGCCGCGAATCCAGTCTGAGACTTGGTGGCTTTGATACGTCTGGGACAAGGGAAGATTAGCGAGGCGACTGAGCATCATTGCCCGGTAGTATTCCTCAGGGGACCATTGGTCCTCATGCACGCCAACTGTATGAGGACTGATTCCAGGGATTGGTTGGACTAGGATTGGATACGTATCTCGTAGAATCGATTGCTTAAGAGGATCGACCTTTGGCAAACTACTGAGGATACTGTCGAACCTGTTTTGTTGATGATCGCTTAATGGTGTCTGAGGAACCCAATTCTGTCCTTCATAGGAGTGGACTAGGCCAAAGCGTAGGCCCTGATCGTAGGCATAACCTAGCGCGGGATCAACCTCAAGCTCCCAGCCCTTGACATTCTTCGGAGCCTTAGAGGCATAACTGATCTTGTTCAGGACCTTTTCCGTCTGAGTAAGAAGCTGGATCTTCGTCACGGTAGTAGGTGAAGCTTCCTTGTCGGAGAGATAGTAGGGTCGGAAGCTGGAGTCCGACCAATGGAACGGTTCAAGATCGCTCGTCCGTAGAAAGGTTAGAGTTGTTCGTCCAGTCTCGTATGACGCGCCTACTAGCCAACCAGATTCATTGTCTTGAATGATGGGTCTTCACCCTAACTCGATAGAATTCTTGCGACAATTGACTAGGCGGCCTCTGAGAGCAACCTCGCCTATA
>VBBA01000412.1 GCA_005888675.1 Candidatus Bathyarchaeota archaeon
ACGAATCTCCCGTTAACAAATCCGTCCGGGACCACTACTATGTTCGGCTTCGCCCTGGTTGGTCTCGGGCTAGCTGGAGCCGTTGGTCTCGCGGTCCCGTCAGTCTTCGCACTCGTAAGGGCAAAGACTGTGACAAGAAACACATTGTCTATACCCGAACCTTCCAAAACTCTAGACAAGCCTTCCCACTGGGTCGACTAACGGAAAGTTACAGAGAATTTCTTGATATGTATGAGTAACGCAGGCCCTCATGGCCCTCCAGTATTACAGTTTCAAAACACAGTGAAGGATTACGGTAGCAAAAGAATTGGCCCAGTAGATCTTAGCATTGGCAAGGGAGAAATCATGGGCTTCCTTGGTCCCAACGGGTCAGGGAAAACTACATGCATACGCCTCATGCTCGGTCTAATCCGACCCTCATCTGGAAACGTACGCGTGAATGGATACGATCCCATTTCGAAACACGTTGAGGCCCTCAACCACGTAGCCTACTCACCAGAGCTACCCAACATCCAAACTTTCCTTACACCCACTGAGCTCCTTTCCCTAGTTTCCCACGAGCTAGGATTCCAAGCGGATAAGGACGCAGAGATCAAACGCGTGCTTGAGCTTGTCGGGCTAATCGAGTATCGAGATACCAAGGTGGGCAAGCTTAGCAAGGGAATGGTGCAGCGACTCAGTGTCGCACAAGCTCTCATCGGCGATCCCGAATTGTTGATTCTCGACGAGCCGATGCTCGGATTAGACCCGGCAGGCTCAGCTCACTTCAGAGAAGTGTTCCGAGAGTTCGCGGTGGGAGGGAAGGGGACAGTGTTCATGTCGTCTCATATGATGAATGAGGTGGAATCCCTCTGCACATCTGTCTCAATCATTCACAGCGGCAGGATACTCTTCCGAGGTTCCTGCTCCGAAGTGGTCAGGAAAGTACTCGACTACTCGGTTGTAACAGTGGAAGCTCAGGGACTGCAACAAGAGACGCTAAACAGCATCAAAGAAATATCCAATGTTTCCCAAGTAAGAATCAACAATCAGATCGTCGAGATTATGGTCAAAGGACACGACGATATCAGACCAGCTGTATCAGACTTGATCGTGAAGAGCGGAGCCAAGTTGTACACTATCAAGACAGCTGACAATATGCTGGAGAGAGCGTACATCGAGGCTCTGAAGAAGAACGGAGTCGATCGATAAGTGAGCCGAGTGGACGTTATCATCTCATTCATCCGATATGAGATGCAAAGAGCGATCGCAAAGCGGAAGGTTCTCGCACTGCTTGCCTTCACCATCCTACTCGACACGTTCCCGTACTATGCACTGTCAACCGCGACAAACGGGACTGGACTCATCCCGCTCGCAGCTTATCCGTACATCTGGGTCGCAGGAGTCTTCGGGCTCCAGCCGCTATTTCTCAACTTCACAGCAATACTAATCGCGGCGGGCGCAATGTCCGAGGAGTATGAGCAGGGAACCGCTGAACTGCTACTCTCGAAGCCTGTCCGAAGAAACGATTATTTTGCGGGTAAGTTCCTCGGCGGTTTCATACTCTTCCTGATAATTCTGGCATTCAATATTCTTCTAAGCGTAGGTTCCGCGCTCGCTTTCTTCGGTCCTCAGTCTAGCCTGGAGATCCTTCCAGGCCTCTTCATCGTCCAGGCCTTCTCTTCACTAATCTTCTACTCGCTGGCTTTCATGCTCGGCGAACTTGTAAGACGGTCTTCGCTAGCCTACATCTTCTCCTCGGCGATCTTCTTCGCGAGCTTCATAATCAGCGGCTACCTAGGCTTCATCTACACTTTGACTGGAAAAGAGTTCTACCGGACGGTTCAGATCTATCTGCCCACTTCTCCTGCGAACTCGCTCCCGGTACAGTACGCCTCTCCCCTGCTTCCTCAGACTGTGGGGATTGTCCTTCGATTCGTCGGAGAGGACAACACAATTGTCCCTACAATTGCTCTATCCGTAGCGATCTTGCTAGCCTACACGCTGGTCGCGATAGGCGTCGCCGCCGGATACTTCTGGTACGCGGATATGGTCAAGGCTCAAGCTTCGATGAGAGGATCTGATGGTTGCGGTAAGGAAAGCGAACCTTCCTCCCCGATCTCTGAATCTTGACACCGGCCACAGTCTCCTCTAAGAGATCCGTGGATCTCGCCTTACCGAATTCTCTCCAGAGATCAATTGTCGCTCTGCCTCTCTTGTTGTGCATTTCATAAAGCCGAAGGATCAGACCATCCCAGTCCTCTGTCTCCCTGATCCCCTCAAGCATCAGATCATGTGAATCAAGGTTGAGAAGCGATCTCTTTCTGTTCGTACCATCAGGATCTGGCCGGGTAGATATCTTCTCGATAAGTGCTAGGCGTCTTTCGAGTTCCTTGACTGTTCGCACTTCCAATTCGGAGAGCTCGAACCTTCAAGGAGGACTAGGGGATATAATTCTCCTTATGA
>VBBA01000202.1 GCA_005888675.1 Candidatus Bathyarchaeota archaeon
TTCCCTGACGTGTTCCGCTGATAAATGGGGCTCGAAACTCCAGAGCTTGCCTGAGCCAAGCGCTGGGTTGACGTGTACTTTTTGATCACCTGCGAAGAATTCTACACAGACATCAGGCGCCTCGGAGGTGAATGGTCCGGAGAAGGTTTCGTCTCTATAATGGAATACTGTCCTGAGATTTTCTCCTGTTCTTGGATGCTTCAAGGTACCAAACATTTGGTAGAGTTTGCTGAGTAGATCTTTTCTGGGGTTCTCTTGGTGATCGGAGTTCAGGTAAATGTTCGCTTGGACGCCTCCTGTGGAAAACGCATCTGTTCGATTCCAGTCTACGTTCTCAATTAGATCTGTCAGGAACCTCTCGATCTTTGCAGAAGTTGTCAATCTGCGGGCTATGAAGTTAGGCGCTCTGTTGTAGATCGCGTTGATAGAACCGGGCGGAAAGTTCCTGAGTATGAGCTCTCTAAGTTTAGTATACGTAGAGCCCTTGTGTCTTACTTTCGCTTCATTCTTCAACACTAGTAGGCCTTGAGATCGAAGATATTCGTTAACGTAGAAGGAAGTTGAAACGGGCACGGAGCCATGGTCGGACATGACCAAGACATAGGTGTCTCTCGCGACTCGGCTGGTCAACTCTCCTATTGCCTCGTCCATCTTGACGTACCAATCTTGCACGACGTTTGAGTAGGTTGAGCTATCATGGTCCATGTAACGCCAAAAATCATGCTGAACCATGTCCACACCTTGTAGAGTTAGAACAAACAGGTCGGGCTGATACCAATCCATCAAGAGTAAAGCGGACCGGACGCTCTTCGAATGCAGCCTCTCGACCTGCGAGAGGTAGGCCTTCTCTCCTCCCCGCATTTCTGAAGGCTTGGTAAGTGGAACGTCCACTTCATAACGGTCCACTGCCTTGTCCAGACGCTTCATGAGATTCCGTGGATAGGCCCAGTCCTTCCCAGGGGGGACGGGAAATCCACACACCATGAAGCCGTTCAACGGATATGCTGGGTATGTACCTGGCACGTTGAATACACCCACTTTGAGACCTTCCTGAGAAGAGAGGTCCCATAGGCAACCAAGATCTGGCCCCACCTGACGTTTGATCAAACGTTTATCTCGGCTGATCGTTGCAAAACCGAAGAGGCCGATTTTCGCAGGATTTTTTCCCGTTGCGAAGCACTGCCAAGCAGGCACGCTTGCCGGCGGGACTACGGACTGGAGGACCCCATGAACGCCCGATTCAGACAGTCTTTTGATGTTTGGAAGCTTGTCGATCCACTTCTGGATCAGAACAGGTGACGCACCGTCAAGCCCGATTACGAGTACTCTCATATCAATGCCTCGCGAAATAAAATTCTAAGGGGAGCGATCTAGCGCGGAATCGATTTCCTTGAACAGTCTCGACCATACGACGGCGGGTGGATCGTCTGTACTAACTTTCTCTAGCCCAAATCTCTCGGCTGTTTCCTTGTAGAGTTTCTTCTCCATCCGAACGAAATCAGGCGTATGTTCAGGTCTCGCGGCAAGAATCCTTGACTCGTCGGCATCAAATACGAATGACAGGTCTGGATGGGGCAAGACGCGTGGAAGGAGACCGGTTACGGGGACACTAACACCGTCGCCTGAGAAGCCCACCAGCATGTCGTACACGTATCGATCGGACACTACACTGTATCCAAGAGTCTGGCGTAATTTGATTCCAACGGCGAGGATGGGAAAGTAGACGAAGAGGATGTAAATCGACCATAGGACACCCAAGGGCTTCGTCCTTTCCAAGTCGGTTGGATTCTTAAATCCAAGAATCCTCGCAGTCCGTCTCAACACAAAGCCGAAGGGGTCTAGTATATCCTGGTGTCGTAGGTAGGAGAATTTCTTCCCAGATGCATTCAGAAGAAAATAGCACTTCCCAGCATTTGTAGACTTACCGCTTCCGTGAGTCCCGCTCAAAGTCACCAGAATCGTCTTCGACGTCTCACTCACCAGAGCCTGTGTCCAGAAAGCGCGTTTGCAGCGAAGTCCATCAGAAGTAAAGGAGGGGCAAAAAGACAAAGAAGCCCGCTCTTCAGTCTTCCTCGAGAAACCTCGCGACCGGCCTTGAGCAGGAAGAGGACAAGCAGGGCAAATGTAGGAATCCTGTATGGAAGTACAAGTCTATCCCGTCTAAGAGACCCGAGCTTGTCTCGTCCGAATCTCCGCTCGGCATCAGTTCTCAGCAAGTCCAGCTTCGGATAATCATACTGCGAGGCTTTCAGAAAGCGGTCGAGCGTCGACAGGAAGAAGATGAAGGCGTCGCCAATCCCGGCCCTGTCGACAGCATCCATAATCTCTGGGGACGAACAGTTACTGGTGAGTGTGATGAAGTCTAGTACGTCAGAGAGTTTGAGGAAGTTATGTCGGAACATCGCGTGAACCACTCTTATGATCACCCTGTCGACGTCAGAGGTGAGCCAGACCCTTCTTCCGCTGACATAACTCGTCTTCCTGTTCGTCATGACTTCGCGCGTGTCGAGGTGTTGTTCGCCGAGCTGGCTTACGGTCGGGTATAGTTCGAAATCATGCTTGAATCCGGGTAGAAAGCAGCTGAACTTTCCGACGACCATGTCGCAAAACGTCAATCCCTCCACTTTCACTCTGAACTTGTTAACTAGAATGTCACGCGCCCGGTGGAAGTCGGAGGATGAGGGGATCAGAAAGTCCAGATCATGACCGATGTCCGGCAAGGAGTCAAAAGATTTGATTACCGCGAAACTAATGCCCTCTTCTTCGAGTGTCTTACTGACGAGCTCGTACAGCCTCATCGCTTCCTCCGCTGAGGCGTTCGATTCGTCCACGATTTTTGGTGAGACGTCGAGTATCGAAGTTGCTCGTAGGAGTACCTTGTTCAGTCTTGAGAGCTGGAGGAACTTCTCCTGATCGGTGGGAGGGAGTGGCTGCTTCTTCAGAATTGCTCGCAGTAGAAGTAGAGACTCTGATTCTCGGCGGGCAGTCTTTACGACGCCCACCTCTTCTAGAAAAGTTGTTTTGAGTCCCATTTTTCTTACTGTCCTTTCAATGCCGACTCGTAGAGGTCGCACGTTTTCTTGGCAACTTCATCCCAGGAAAGAATCAATCCCGACGAGTCCTTTGGAGGCGAGAAGGCGGCAGGGTCTTCGAGGACTAGCGAGAGCTTCGACTCCAGCTTGCCAGGGCTTACGGGAGGCTCGATCGGTTGGGCCAAACCTTTGTCGACGAACTCGGAAAGGGCCGACGAATCAGTGACGATGGTGGGGACGCCCAAGCTTATTGCCTCCGCAGCGACTAGCCCGAAGCATTCAAGGTCAGAGGGTAGGACGACGACGCTGCAAGAGCTGTAAAGCGAGTAAAGGGCTTCCTTCCCAACTCCATCAATCCATCTAACCTTCGACGCTAAACCTAACTCATTAGCCAGGTTGACCAATTCATCTTTCATCGGGCCTCGGCCCACGACTGTGAGGCTTAGTTCATCGTCCGCTCGCTGTAGACTCTGGAATGCACGGATTATCTTGTCGACGTTCTTGTGCCTCTCCAATCGGCCAGCGTAGAGGATCGCACCCGCATCCGGACGACGCCAACGATACTTCGAAAGAAGGCCGAAGTCTACACCATTCGGGATAACTTTGATCTTTTGAGTTGAGTCAGGCAAAACCTGGCTCATTGTGCGTGCCTCGAAGCGGGAGACGCAGATGACAAAACTTACCTTGTTAATTAGCTGATTGAGAAGCGGGCGGTAGCCAGCGAAAAAGAATTTTCCTAGGCCGGATTGAACCTGTCCACTGAAGTGCGGGGTGAAAATGGTTGCGCTCCCATCGTCGAACATACTGGCCACTGGGCCGGGCACGTCCTGTATCCCGTGGAGATGGAGTATCTCGGACCTACATTCCTTCAGTCGCTTCACTAGATTCGGAACCCAAGGAAAGTGATAATTCTCTCCAGGAGCGAACGACTTGACCCTGTAAATATCAAACCCATCCTTGACGTGTTGCTTGCTCGGGAGACCTCCCTGTGGATCTGTAGTTACCACAGAGACCTTCCTAAATCGATCATTCATCCTTCCCGCTAGTTCCGACACATGAGTTTCGATTCCACCCAAGTAGGGCGGATACCTAGGGCTCACGAGTGTCAAACTATCCAAGGCAAGTCTTCAGCCGTTTCCTGAAGACCACAATTCGACCATTCTTGCTTAACAACCCATCGCCAAATCGAAATCTTAGGATATAGTTCTCATCACAAGGATTGATTCCATGCACCAAGTTACATGACGTGTTAAAATATTCAAGAGAGGAGTTCTGTTTACAGTCCGTCTAAATGATGATACTGGTCCTGACACAGAGCCGATCCTAAGGGGACCATGAGTGAAGCAACTTGACTAAGGGACGTTTGCTGACGAACATTAGATCGCCGAGGGGGTTATTGATCGCGTTCTCGGGAGTGGACGGCAGTGGGAAAAGCACCCAAGTCAAATTGTTGCAAGAGAGATTTAGAGGCTTGCACAGAAACACGAAGAGAGTGTGGTGTCGCTGGCGGCCCATTACTTCACTGCCTCTTTTGACGATACTTCGACGACTAGGATATGCAGAGGTTCATCCGACGAGCAGCATAGGTTTCGTCGAGACAAGGATTTCGCAGAAGGGAGCGCTCGCTTCTCTCTGGTCAACACTGACACAGGTTGACAATTTCATCAAGACCGGACCTATGGTCATGATCCCGCTGATGCTCGGGCACACGGTAATCTGTGATCGTTACGTTCTGGACCTGATGGTGGAAGGGATGGCAGACCTGAAAGACCAGCCCGGTCGAACGAGATTTGGGTTCAAGCTCCTCAGATTTCTCCCTCGACCTCAACAGGCCTTCCTAGTTAGAGTGGATCCTAGGGTTGCTTTTGAGAGAAAACCAGACATGCCTACCCTTTCCCACTTTAGAGCAAGAGCCGAGCTGTACAATGAACTTGCCGATAGGATGGGTGTGACGGTACTGGATGGGTCGATGTCGCCTGAGGCCATTCATGACGAGATCTGGAGACGGATATCTAAAGATAGGATGGCCGGAGTGGCGGGATGACTTTCAGGGTTTGTTTTGTCGGGGACGATGCTCATCCTCCATGGAACCATGCAAGCTCGATATTGACAAAGCGTCTAATTGAATGTCTCTCGGCCAAAGCTGAATGCAGCCTTGCCACTGCCTCTTCAAAGGTGAATTGGAATCACGAGCCCGCAGGTCTCAAACAATTATTGCTAGCTAGGGCGAGTGGCAGTCAGAGCATTGATGCTGTTAGACTTTCTGTAGCTGCTCGAAATAGTGGCGGAGGATTCGACGTTTTTCATCTTGTCGGGACAAACGCGCTGATATTTTCACCGACTTCAAAACTGCTTGGCACGAAGGGAAGAATAGTACGACACATATTCACTCCCTACGATGCGAAGGACAGAACAGTCGGACCATTTCGGCGTGTGGCAAACAGGTTCTTCATAGACAGCTATGCCTTCACGACACCAAGAATAGGACAATGGAAGGATGAACTCTCACCGAGAACAAAACGGTTCCTGGTTAGACCGCCGATAGATTGCAACTTCTATCGTCCACAAGCCACTAAAAGAGCCGAACCGGAGCTTGCTGATCCTGGCCTCCGGACTGTTCTGTACATGGGACCTCTGATGCCAACAAGGTTCCCGCACGAGACCGTGCTAAGGGCAGTAAAACGATTAGTGGAAAATGGAGTCAAGCTAAGGCTTGTCATCCTGACAAGTGCGTCAAGAACGACATTAGAAGCCTGCGAGAGAGTACTTGCGCTCAGCAAGTCCCTATCTATCTCAAAGAATGTCCTGCTTAAACGGGTCGACCTTACCGAACTAGAGCGAATCAGTTGGTACAACTCAGCCGATGTCGTGATATTTCCCTATGTTGGTCCGGAGCCAGAGAAACTCGCAGACCCGCCGTTCGGAATCCTGGAAGCCATGGCATGCGGCCGAATCGTCCTATCATCTGACGTGCTGAGCGTATCAGACGTCGTCAGAGAAGGACTGACAGGATTCCTCCTTCAAAACACCACGGTAGATGAACTAGAGCGCGGTATTCTTCGCAGCTTACAAAGCACCGAAACCGTGAAGGTCGCGAAGTATGCACGAGAAAAGATAGTCGAAAACTTCGACTATCCAAAGGTTGCTACGGACACACTCAATGCATACGGCAATCTGTTGAACGGGCAAAGCTGAGGAATACGTTTCTTCGTCTCAAAGGGATGGCCCTCTCACAGAGTATCGCGTCAGAACAGTCATCATGTCTCTTGTAGAGTCCGGAAAGTCTCTTTCACGTCTTGAAACTTTACAATCTACCCCCCCTTTTTTCCAACTTTACTTTCTACTGCGCCTCATTTTAGAAGAGAACTGCTCTAACTCGTTCAAAATGCGAGAATAGCATTTTGCGGAAAAGGGTTTATTCATTTAAAGGTAGCGGAAATTCATGAGGAGGACATCGGGGGCCAGAAAAAGTGTTCGTATTTTGGCAATCAGGGCTTAAAATGGGCGAATTCGTTAACTGACAGGAATTCGGAGTAAAATTTGTAAAATATCCAAATTGAAAAGCTCAAAGGCTTCAGGCATGATCGAGGGACTCAGCCTAGGAAACCTGGATTCGCCAAGCTATTCTATGATTGGACTCAGTAACTCTTCAACTGGTTTGTCTGGGACTCTGAAGGAACGATATGAGCCGATCAAGGCGAGGGAGACTGTTGTCGAACTAAGTAAGAGGACGTTCGCTGCTGATTGAAAAAGAAACACGGCACCGAGCAAGGTTCCGATTCCTATTGAGACCATCACACTCAGAAAAATACTAAGGATTAGTCTCTCGAGGAAGGGAAATTGGACTCGTGGAAAAATTGCACGGGTGGCTGAGTAACCGGGGAGGTACCCTAGAAGAACTAGTCCCAGTATTGCTCTGAGAGTCGTGACGAGTTGGTCCTGAGAGCCATAGACTACTAGGAAGGACTCGATGAGTGCAACTATCACCACACCGTATAGCCACCAAACTTGATTATTCTCGCCCAGGTAACCGGAGAAGGATTCAGACTTCAATTCTCTGAGAACTATCGTTCCGTCCGAGCTCAGTTCTCTGACTAGCTCGACTAATTCGTCATTGGTAAAAGTGATCTGCCTCTGTCTCAGATGCTCGCGTATGGAACCGATGGATTCCAAGTGATACTTGTCGATAGCCTCAAGAAGAATCTTCCTCGTTAAGCGAGGCAAATCCTAAAGCACGGTCTAGCCTGTGTCTCATTAGGCTTGCGCTTATCGATCATCTTCCTGTTTCTCTCGCTATCTTT
Organism: Candidatus Bathyarchaeota archaeon; assembly: GCA_005888675.1. Lineage (GTDB taxonomy): Archaea > Thermoproteota > Bathyarchaeia > 40CM-2-53-6 > 40CM-2-53-6 > BA-13. Next base: position 7,334 of record VBBA01000202.1, read on the forward strand.
GGTGATATTCACGAGCCTACCAAAGACAGGTTCGAGCCAAACCAGCACGACAACAAATGCATGGAGCACGATTGTTCAGGCATTCGACACTCTCCAATCAGCAGATTCCCACGGAGCCGGGCATGAAAGTGTCGTGACATTCTCGACGCAGCTGAACACAGCATTGGCCTACTACAATAACGCAACTACCTTTGCGGCACAGAACAATACTAAGGATGCAGACCACTATTCTGCTCTTTCTCTGAATGTCTCAAGGAACGTTGTATTCGAGGCAGCGGCACTTGACGAAGCGGCGCTTAACCAACAACTGGTCAGACAGGAACTCGCTTACGGAACAGCTTTCGGTATGGCCGTGATCTCGGCCACTTTAACCGTTGAAGTCGATCGATTTCGACCATTGTTCCGGAAGAGAAAGACCGTGATGATCGACACCAGGTCCAGCTGAGCATGATGCAGCATCGGAAAGCAGTATTATTCCTAGTCTTTCTAGCATCGTTTACCATAGTTTACAGCTCTGTAGCATTCTTTGTAATGAGTAAGCCGGCTGCTCAGGCTTTCATCGGGTTCGGAGTCTTCGCGAGTAATGGTAGTCTGTCCAACTACTACCAGAACTCAGGGGCACCAAACGTTACCATTGGTCAGACATTGAACTGGCGGCTTCAGATCGCAAACCGAATTGGCAGGATACAACTGGCTGAGATAGTTGTTAGAATGGGGAACTTGACAACGATACCGCCCACAGAAACTGGCCCGTCGAATGCTCCCGACATCGACGAGTCTATTATCACGGTCCCGAATGCTGAAAACTCTATCGTCAATTTCGATTGGAAGATCATCTCTGTTTCACACCCTGGTCGCTTGACATATCTTACCCTCGAAATAAATGGAAAGCGAGTCGGACCACCTGTGGGTGCCGTATCTGG
>VBBA01000413.1 GCA_005888675.1 Candidatus Bathyarchaeota archaeon
TCAATATTATCACTGGTCGTAAAGGAACTGGCAAATCGCATCTCGCCAAACTATTGCTGATCTCCATGGCGTCCTACGGAGCACCCTGCGTTGTGTTGGACGTGAATGGGGAATATGTGAACCTGCACAAGTCAAAGGATGGACGACAACAATCCATCCGACTCACTGTTCTGGCTCCTCGAAGCGGACTCAACTTCGCCTTATCGAAGCTGGGACTAAGAACAGTCTCAGGCGTGCTAGCTCATGCGCTAGACCTTCCTGCAACATCGTCGAAAGTGTTCACGACGATCTGGCGCGACCTTGAAGCACGTGGTGGACTCTCTCTTCCGGAAGTGATCAAAGCAGTGCAGGGGTGGAATTGTCACGACAGTGTTCGCGAAGCATTGGTATCGAGGCTCCAAGTCTTGTTAGAATCAGGTCTATTCAGCGATGAAACCAATTCGCTGACAGAAGAAAAGATCATGAGGCTCGTCGAAGATGGTGGAATATTGGTCGTGAATCTGAAGAATCAGAGCCAGACCGTACGGCGAATACTGGTCGAAATATTTCTCGGCGAGCTTACGAAGATACTCTCATCGAATTGGTTGAAGGCAATCTTCCTCTTCGCAGAAGAAGCTCATCTCTACCTCAGAGAAACATACTGGGACGACATTGTAACTAGAATGCGGCATATCGGACTATTCACAACGTTCATCACCAATCAACCAGATACTGTCCAAGAAGGAATCTATCGACAAGCCGACAACATCTTCATTTTCAACTTCACCAACGAGCATGATCTAGACACGATCGGAAAAGTAGCGAAAGCGGATCGGGAGACTATCAACTACCTGGTCAGAGGGATTCCCACTAGAAGATGTCTCCTCTTGGGAAATGTTGTTCGAGATCTTCCCTTGATGGTTGATGTCGAAGCATTGGACGTACGGACGATGGGTGAAACTCGGCTATTCTTTTCCTGAGACCTACCTAGCTCATTCGTCGAGAATAGATTTCACGAACTGAAAGAGAACCGATCCCAAACACGATGCGCGGCCCGCCTTCCATCTGTAGAGTGTGAGCTAACCAACATTCGTTATCAGCCGGGAAACATAAGTAAATAGTAGAAGAGGCTGAGCGACGGCAGTTCGTATTTGGAGTCTCCAGTACAGGATCACTGGCCCCGAACTGTTCGAATCGAGCAGATCAAGCAGGAGACGCCATTGATCCATTCGTTCTGGTTCAAGGACGAAAAACTCCAAGCAGCACGTCCGGGACAGTTCTCAATGGTCTGGGTCCCAGGCATCGATGAGGTCCCGATGAGCGTGCTCGCCATACATGGAAGGGCAGAGACTGGTGTAGTGATAAAGAAGGGAGGCGATGTTAGCCTATCGCTCTTCGAGAAGAAATCAGGCGACAAGCTGTGGTTGCGCGGCCCGTATGGTCGACCATTTGACCCGGGACCCTACAACAAGCTCCTCTTAGTGGGAGGAGGAACAGGACTCGTGCCGTTAATCTCACTTCTGGGGCATATCTCTGATAGAGAAGTTACATTGGTCACCGGCGCGAGAACCGCCGCCGAGCTATTGTTCCGGGAATGGCTTGTTCACGAAAGTGAACGGCACGACTTCAAACTGTTTTTCGCAACCGATGACGGAACCTTCGGCATCAAGAACCAAGTCCCGAAAGTCGCGGAGGAAGTGATGAAGAAGGAAAAGTTTGAGGCCGTATTCACCTGCGGACCCGAGCCCATGATGAAGCAGGTCTATGATTTAGCGGTCAGTCGAAAGTGCCACGTTCAAGCGAGCCTTGAACGGGTCTTCAAGTGTGGAGTCGGAATATGCGCAGCATGCGTCATAGGACCTTACTTAGTCTGCAAGGACGGTCCAGTATTCACGGACCACGAGCTAGCGCAGATGAGCGAGTTTGGATCGACGCACAGAGACCTTTCAGGAAAGAAAGTCCCCCTGATGCCTGGACACTAGTCACGGGGAAGCGCCCCAGCGATTTAGGCGGGCGTGGTCAGCTCGAGCTTCTTCTCTTCTTTCAGGAAGTTCAGTAGTGCAGTGTTGACCTCGTCCGGGTGTGATTCGCCGTTCGCTGTCCCGAGGAGGCGAAGGGAACGATCCGATCCGCATCACCATGAATAACCAAGCTAGGTACTTGGACGCGAGCCAAGTCCTTGCGGAAGTCTTCGTGCCATGTAGGAACACAGGCCAGACTAGCGGTGGCCGAAGAGCTTGCAGCGATGTTCCAGCTCGACTGGACAGCTTGCTCGCTGACGCGCGTGCCTAGATACTGGTCGGTATTGTAGAAGTTCTTGAAGAACTCGGTGAAGAACGCATAGCGGTCCGCCAAGATAGCCTTCTGAATCCCCTCGAATACACTTCCGTCGACTCCCTCCGGGTTGTCAGCGGCTCTTAGCAGATACGGCGGTACCGATGAGATGAATACTGCCTTGCTTACGTCCTTCGA
>VBBA01000203.1 GCA_005888675.1 Candidatus Bathyarchaeota archaeon
GCCCCAACAATAGCGTTGGATATGGAAGGATCGATGCACTCAAAGCAATAACGGGCACCGGTCAACAAGTTCCGCTCGGCTTCGACTTCAGCGTAAGTGTCAATCCTAAAACGACCACCTTGTCCCCCAGTGCAGTCAGTTCAGCGACAGTTTCAGTCAACCTGCTCAGCGGCGCAAGTCAACCAGTTTCATTATCGACAAGCATTTCGCCCGCCGAATCACTCGTCTCCGCCAGCCTGTCGACGCCCACCGGCAACCCTTCCTTCACCAGCACTCTGTCGATACAAACAAACGGGAATACGCCCCAAGGCACATACGTAATCACGATCCAGGGGATGAGTGGAGGCTCAGTTCGGACAGCGTCTTACATTGTGAATGTGGCCTCAACCACACAAACCACACAGGACTTTTCTCTCGCTACGTTTCCAACGAACGCTGTTCTCATCTTCCAAGGCGGTATCGCAAGTGCCTTCGTAACAGTCACTCCGAAAGGCAGCTTCAGCTCCCCAGTATCGATCACACTATCCCCTCTCTCCGGCTTCTCGACGAGCTTCTACCCTAACCCAGTCGTTACATACACGGGAAGCGTGAGCTTTTCAATTCTCACCATCTTCGCTGACAATACTGTTCAACCGGGGATTTACGTGCTGACCGTAACAGGCACTAGCGGCTCACTCTCCCATTCGACCATAATAACACTGCAAGTCATCGGCTTCTGAAATCAGTTCGTGCGTGCTACTACTGCGACCAAGAGGGCTTAGCATTAGCCGTCCATTCGCTGGAGGGAGCCATATTCAGTACAATAGAGTTCAAAGCAGTCAACGTGATAGCAAACAAAAGCTCAGCCATCTCATGGTTGAGACCACACCTAGGACAGGGTGCGTACGTGCCAACCATTCGGTCCTGAATCTTTGATGCTAAACTCGATAGCGGCGTACTCAACGAAGCAACCCATTCTTTCATTTCTTCATCTGCCTCCAACACCTTCGCGAGCCTATTATCGATCATGTATTTGTTCCAGACAGATGTTTCAGAAACGAACCTTTTCCTTCTCTCTCCAGCCGGAATCATCCTCTTTGGAAGAGCAAATGTGAGTTCAAGCTGGCACAAGTCCTTCAATGAGGAGTAGACATCGCTGACTGGGAGACTTAGTGCCTCCGAGATCTCTCTTGCAGATGAGCCTGAGGTTCCGACAGCCCTAAGATATTCGAGAATATCCCAAGCATTTTCCCTAGAGAGGACGCGAGCCTCAGTAGCAGAACTAATAGCATAATGCGCCACATACTTCATCTCGGTAGTCTGCGGCTTCGGATAATTAGGGATAGTATCAGAGCGCTGCGTCGCCTCGCGAGTTGATTGCTTGAACAGTTCAGAGGGAGACATGATGATATCTTCTATCGGCTTGTCACCGCATCTCTCATCGGTCTTCGAACAGAGAAGGGATCACCGCGACCGGCCAGTGTCGAGGAGTCGTCTCGAGAACCCATCATTCCCGGAGGCGAGACCGTATCTTCACTCCTCTCAGGCTCCTTGCTCTTGTCACGCCGCGTTCTGCCTTCTCGGAAATCAGCTGCTGCCAGACCAATGAAAAATCCGCCGAACATTTCAGCCTTCGTAATGCTCCGCGTTACCAGTTCGATATCATGCAACCCAAGTATCGTTAGGAGTACACTCTCAGACTTGTTTCTGACCATAATCTCTTCGATCAAGTGCTCAACTCTCTCTGGACAAGGTTCTTCTGAAAGAATTGTTATGCAAGCATTTGTCGTTGCCTGACCTTTCCAAAAGCTCATTGATGGAACTAGTGTGAAACTGTCGAAATACTTGGCGACAACCGCAGCTTTGCTTCCGTTATCCTGCGTGTATATGCAATACTCAAATCCAAACGTCAATGTCGCCTCTTGTGCCAGATTTGTTACTTCGAAAGTTCAGTTTATCCGGACGAACTGAGTTGACCGTCGTGGGCCGTTCAGACCAGTAATCAGGAAGATAAAGGAAAGAAAAAGGGGCTGTAGCAGCATGTTCATTCTTCGCCTTTCTAGAGGATTACTACTGTCCCGAGAGCACCGCAGCCTGTAGCGAGCAGACTTGCACCTGCGAAGATGTCAGCGTCAGCTGTGGAAACGAAACCGATGCCCGTCACTATAGCTCCCGACTGGAAGGCTACGGCTGACTGGGACATCAGAACCGCTGCAGATTGGAAGGAGAGACTGGCTTGTGAAGCAAAGGTAGCCGCGGTTATCAAAGAGGCAGCGACTGTGCTAGATGTTGTGATGCTCGCCTCGCTTTGCATGATCACTGCAGCATTACTGACGAATGTTGCGGCGGTCTGAAATGCGATCGAGGCTTGTGCAGACGTTTGGGCGAGAACTGTTGTCGCAATGAAGGGTGCGCACCAGCAGGCTTGAGTGGCTGTTACGACGTCTGCTAGTACGACTGCGTTGGCTTGGACAATGACTGGCACGACAAGTAGAACTGCCGTTGACGCCTGTGACTGAGCGATGATTGCTGCCGAGAATGATGTTGAGATCTGGGTAGCTGTGAAGTCGTCGATGTCGACTGTGGATTGTAGAGTTTCAGCCGTTTGTAGAGTGGTTGCCGCTTGGAAGAAGAAGGTGGCGCTGGTTTCGAGAGCGGTCGACAATTGCGAAACGTAGAATGCTGCTATTGCTAGGTTTGTGGCACTCGGAAAGCTGGACGCTGCTTGTAAAGCCACTACTGTTTGGGCCGAGAGCGATTGCACGGTATATAGTGACCAGACAGCCTGAGACTGGAACATTGTGACAGACTGGAATGTGCTGGCTGCTTGGAATGCTGTGAAAGATCCTGTCTGCATGTCAACCATGGACAGTGAACTTATCGATTGCTGCGACACCAATGTTGCTGTTTGGATGGACTGGATAGCGACCGCTGACTGTGAAGCGACCATGGATGCGGTTTGGATGGCCGTCAACGATTGAGCCGACAGTGCGGCGCCAGACCATGACTGTATTACTGACGCTGACTGTAGGACGGTCGCTGCTTGGGCTGCTCCTGCTGCGTGTGCGTGGAGGACTGCGTGGGTGTGAAGGTTTGTGACTTCGCTGGAGTGTATGTTTGACACTAGATTGGTGTTGGCAACGGTTGACCATGCTCTGGCTGAGGGGACACTGGTTGCTGCGAAGAATAAGGCGATGGAAGCTACGAGCGTTGCTGCTACGAATGTTTTTCGTTTGTTTTTCGTTAGGCTTTGCATTTTTTCTTCGAACAACCTATCCTGTGGATCTCGCATATAGTCGGGCCGTTTAGGTCAGAAGGGATTAGGCAAGATTCCCGTTTTTCTGTTACAAGTCAAGCCGTGTTTAGTGTAAGACCATTTCAAATGCGCACTACACAACACAACTCATGTCAACTAGAAAGGAAAGACCCTCCATCGCCCCTATCATCCTGATCCTGAAGGGTGCGTGTTGAGAAATCGACCGCGACACATGCAGTCCTCGTGATGTCTCCCCACATGACGAAACTGATCCAGTCAAATCTAGATTACGGATCGCGTAATTCCATAAAGAGAAGTCACTGATCCCTCGACACCGGTCTGTTCGCATATCGCTTCGGTTAGGTCTCTGTCTATTCTAGCTGGTTCGGTTACCTTTTTCCAAGAGTAGCGATTTGGTGATTTGCTCGAGTCGAGCAACTCCCGGTGAATCCCGGGCCCTCGCCTTCCATTGACACGCTCATGTCAATCTGTGCAAGCTTTAGTATGATCAATCTTGGAAGGTCAACGAGTTTCGCCTATGGCCATGTCTGACAAAGAGATCCATACGGCAGTTCGCGGGGGTCAGCTAGAGATCGTGCCGGAACCGGAAAAGATCAACCCTGCAGGGATCGATCTGCGCGCGGTCGAGAAGTTAACGATCAAACCTGGACATCAGACTCTTGCCGCCACGATGGAAAGAGTTGGACTCCCAAATAATTTTCTTGGAATCCTCCATTTACGATCATCGTTCGCAAGAGAGGGAGTGATCGCGAGCCTCGCTCTAGTCGACCCTGGATATCAGGGGCAACTTACTATCAGCCTGTATAATGCTGGGGCAAGACCCGTAATTATCAAAGAAGCCGAGAGATTCGTCCAGCTAACACTATTCAGACTTGGAAAGCCGGCGAAACGATCCTACAAGGGACGATACCAGAATAGTTCTGGAGTTGTATAGAGTAGACGGTAGCGACGATATGTCGGAGTCTGAGAATATCGACCGCCGTGGGAAATACTTATCAATGGAGCAGGCTCCAGAGGGCAACATGGAGCAGTATTAGTTAGATGAAAGACACTTCACGCATTCTCGACCTCAAATACAAACTCATGACCATCGAACTTCTGAACCTCGCGAAGAAAAGATACACTTACCGCGAGCTTTCACAGATGGTCCATCTTCCCGAGACGGTATTGAGCCGTTACGTCAAGGGTCACGTACTCCCAACCGCCGACAGAGCGGAGGAGATCAATAGGACACTTCAAAAATATATGAGCCTAGAGAGAGAACTCCAGGAACGAATCAAGTTCGACGACCTCGGATATTTCGACAACACCGCAATAATCAACGACACAATGCTGCTCGAGAGAGCAGTCCAGCATGCAGTCATGCGCTTCGCCGGACGTCGGATAACAAAAGTGATGACAGCGGCCGTCGATGGCGTTCCATTGGCTACACTGTTAGCTCATCGACTAGGAGTCGGACTCATACTCGCGAAGAAGAACCGTGAGGTTGGAGTAAGAGAATTCATCGAAGAAGTATTCGTCCCAGCAAAAACCGCTATGATGATGAGCCTCTACGTCCCAAGAGACGCTATCCGAAGAGGAGACTGCATACTCATAGTGGACGACATCATCGACAGCGGCGAGACACAACGCGCAATGATTCGAATTGCACAAAAAGCCAAAGCGGAAGTTACCGGGATCTACGCACTCATCGCAGTAGGCCACGACTGGAAACAACGCTTGGGCGAGTTCAGTACCGTTCCGGTAGAACTCTGCACCGAAGTTCTCAAGAAAGAAGTTAAGGAAATACCAGTCTAAGACCTGCGCCTTCGTACGAACCTGCTAAGCCAGGCCCCCGCACGGCTATCGCGAGGCCTTCTCCAGCCCCTCTTCATAGGGCGGAGTTACAATCCCACGATCAGTCACAATCCTTGTGACCAGCTCGGGCGGTGTGACGTCGAAGGCCGGATTCATCGCGTTCACCCCTCGCGGTGCTACTCGATGCCCAGCGAGATAGAGGACCTCATTAGGGTCTCTTTCCTCGATTATTATCTTCGAAGGATCCGTCGCGAGATCAACGGTCGAGACTGGCGCCGCAACGTAGAACGGCACACCGTAGAACCTGGACGCTAGAGCGATCTGTAACGTCCCGATCTTGTTCGCAACATGACCCGTCCTCAATATCCTGTCCGCGCCGACAACCACCTTATCCACCAATCCACGGGACATCAACTGGGCGACCGCACTGTCGCAGACGAGAGTAACCGGGATGTGGTCGCGCGAGAGCTCGAACGCGGTCAACCGACTGCCTTGCAAGAGTGGCCGAGTTTCCGTCGCTATGACCTTGACCTGTTTTCCTTGCTCGACCGCGGACCTCACGAGAGCTAGAGCGGTCCCGTAGCCTGCAGTCGCTAGGGCTCCAGCATTACAATGAGTCAGAACCGTGTCATCATCTTCAATGAGGTTCGCGCCATACTGACCGATCTTGTGCGCGGCCTCAAGCTCTTCCTGCATGATGGCATCGGCCTCCTGGCGCATCTCTCCTTCCAGATACCGAGATGACCCGGCACGGTTGCTTGCTTTGTAGACTCTCTCGACGGCCCATCGAAGGTTCACCCCTGTCGGTCTGGTCTGAATCAATTGGTCTGCACTCTTACGCAATATTTTCCTAGCCTCGTCAAGACTCTCCTGACTTGTCCTCCGTGCCGCCAAGACCAACCCGTAAGCACCCACGACACCAATCAATGGCGCCCCTCTGACTTTCATTGATCTGATCGCGCGACAAACCTGGTCGACAGTCCCGAGTCTGATGTATCTCAGTCTGCCCGGGAGGCTTGTGCAGTCCACGGCTTCTAAAGCACCGTTCCGCCATCGGACTGGTTCTAGCCAATCATTCCTAGAACTTGTCTTCTGTGGTTTAGTCGAATGCTCACGCATTTGAATTGCCCTGTTCTGATCCAAGTCTTTCTTGACATGGCTTTATAGCCGTCTCTTCGCGACCGAACTGTTCCTTCCACAGAAAAATCGGTTTGATCGATCACCAGGCTTGGTTTGACTGGACTTGACAGCTACAACAGCACCCGCGACCGTCGAAGCTTACGAAGCCTACCTGTCTAAGGGTCGTGTCTACCTTCCAGATCCTGGGAAAGCGATGGAGCTGCGGGAGCGAGCCTTCGGGACCCTCGCCGGAAACCGAGTGAATCTGAACCCGTACGAGACATTCTATCTCACCGAGAAGAACAAGATCAAGGTCCAGAACAAGACAACGCTGAAACCTCTCTCTCTGCAAGAACTCGTTACGAAACTCTCCATCGGCAAGCCCACGATCTGGATCAAGTATCTAGTCTACCGAGACCTTCGCGATCGAGGATACCTTGTCAGAGAAAGGCAAAGATTCGATTTCGAAACTTTCGGGAAGGGCGCGACCCGTAGACTGATCTACATTGTTTACGAGGGAGGCGAGACCAGTCTAGAAGCACTATCGAAAATGTCTGCAAAGGCAAATAGTGAGGGTAAGGATCTGGTGCTCGCTGTTATCGATCGAAGGACCGACATCGTCTACTACACCTTGAACACTGTGGAGGATTTCAAAGATCAGGTGGGCCAGCAATGAAGAGATCTGACAAGCAGAGAACCGGACCCTCAACTGTCACGCAGTCACAGGAGTTCTCCGTTCCACGTGGGATGCGAGACATCGAGCCCGACGAAATGGCTCGTCGCGTATGGCTTATTGAGAAAATACACAGTGTGTTATGGAGGTATGGCTTCAAACTTGTCGAGCCAAGCCCAATAGAAAATATTGAGACGTTAGAGGCGAAGTCCGGTCCGGAAATCAGGGATCAGATCTTCTGGTTCAAAGACAAGGCTGATCGGGAACTGGGGCTTAGGTTCGACCTTACGGTTGGAATGACAAGGATGATCGCCAACCGATTCGATCTTCCAGAGCCGA
>VBBA01000008.1 GCA_005888675.1 Candidatus Bathyarchaeota archaeon
ACATCCGACGGCTTCCTCAGCACTAGTGATCCCCACAATGTGATGGTCGTCGGGGATTCGTTGATAGGAGGAATCGTACAACAACCACTGAACGGTTCACAAATAGGCGCCTTCGGAACTAGATTCGATGTTAAAGGAGCACTGGTTGACCCGCTAAACAGGGGGCGCGTCGCATATGCCCCCGTCAAACTACTCCACGAATTGTTAAACATAGACGGTTACAATCTCCTCCTCGTCAAAACGGACAATAATCCAGCGACACAACAAAGGATTCAAGGACTAGCCGGCGGCTATGGGCTCGCTGTCGGATCGCAGGATGAGATCCTCAACGCTAACGCAACCTTCCTAGACAACATCTGGTCCCACATACTGATCCTCCCACTCCTAACACTATTCCTGACCTGCGCGATCTTGCTAAGCTATCTATCGACAAGCTTCTCCCTGAGGTTCAACGACTACACTGTTCTGAAGGTTCTAGGTGCGAGAGCACGTTATGATTTGAAGCTGCTATTGTGGGAAGGCTGGGGCGTCCTAGCATTTTGCATGCTACTAAGTCTCCCGCTAGCGCTCATTTTCTCTATCGTCTTGATAGTTCCAGATGCTAAGACTCAGACCCTGAATCTTGCACTGTCCACAGCCGCTCCCATCACAGGGCTCAGCCTCGTAGCTGTCGCTAGCGCGGCTATCTACTGGAGAAGACTGAGTCGGGTATCGGTGAAAGACCTCACACTGTAAGCCAAGTGAAGTCTAGAGTCAGCCCTTCAAGCGGCTGAGACGTCGGATACTTGCCTCGGTCCAACGATGAACCTTACCCAGATCCAGCCCGAGAGGATTCCCGTTAGGACCGCAGATGATAGGAGAATCAGGAGGTCACGTGAAAATTCGAGGAGAAATGAGGGACTGCTCTCCAATGGCTCGCCTAATACGAGGCTTATGAGGTACGCGATGCCAAAAACCGCTAAGAAGACAACTCCGACACCTAAGGCCTCGTTAAGGAAGCCGCCTCGACGCCTTCTCAATCTCCAAGGTCCGCCCAGCTTCCACCGGTAGAGAACGGCAAGGATCACGCCTAGTAGACTTGCTTGAAGCCCCACAAATTGGACCACGAATGGGACAACTAGAATGAAAAGGCCCAGGAAGGCAAGAGGCTCCCTAACTCCTACCTTCCTGAAATCATCGATTATCTCTCGCCGATACCTAGACAATAGAGAGAGCATCGCGGTGACAGCCGTTATGACAACGACCGCTGTATAGGTCAATCCTGAAGCATAGTTTCCAAGCGTCCCATTAACGGGAGTCAGAAGCAGTCCTATCTCATCCGCAACCAAGCCTGCTCCCAGGCCATACATGACAGCCGCGATCCTATTCCAACCCTCAGGACCAGCAATACCAAGCCAGCCCGCAATTGCCAGGGCACCGAGACCATACCAAAAGTGATGGAAGTGTATTCCGAAGATCAGGATGACCGTGCTGGGCCGAAGAAATGTGAAGAGTCGGGCCGTCGCGAAGGATGGGATGAACGATAACAATGCGGTCGCAGAAAGCCAAGGCTTGCCAATCGGCTTCTGCCCACTCTGGCCCCTCGTATGGTTCACCCTACGCTATCTTCCAACCAGTATAATTCCTGCCAGCTAAAGTTTTCACGCCCCACAACACCTTTTCAACGTGCCCATTCCAATCCTGCCCTGCCCCTATGGATTTCGTGAATGCCGTCCTCAAACGGCGGATGATACGCAAGTTCAAGCCGACACCAGTCCCGGAAGAATCCCAAAACAGGATCCTGGACCTCATGCAGCACTACCCCAGCGCAGGGTTCAGCCAAGGAGTAGCCTTCATAGTCGTCACCGATCCAATAGTCCAGAAACGGCTAAAGAATTCTTCTCGGGCATACGAAGCTCCATTGATGATAGTTCCATGTGTAAGCGAGAAACTCTATCATGACAGATACCGGGAGTCAGACAAGCTCCGTCCGGACGGAACTGAGATCGACTGGCCAACACCATACTGGCACTTCGATGTAGGCTGTGCATGCATGATCATCTTCCTCACCGCGGTCAATGAGGGACTCGCATCCGCCCTAGCAGGCGCCTTCCGGCCGGATCTCCTAAGGAAAGAGCTGGGTATACCACCAGATTTCCATCCGGTCGGAATCATATCAATAGGCTATCCGGATCTCGAAAGAGACACCCCATCTCCCTCGCTCAAGCGAGGCCACAGACCGAGAAGAGAAGTTATCCACTACAACAATTGGTAGCGATATCTAGAGGTTTTTTACGTCGTAGTAAAGCCGGCGATTGTTCTTGCCCTTATTCTCCAGCTTCAGCAACTCGATCCTCCCGATCTCCTTCAGATTGGCCACATGTAAACCACCGTCCGCCTGACGATCAATGCCTTCTATCTCTACAATCCGCAACTGATCTTCGCTCGGAGGCGCCGCCTGAGCCAACTTAATCAGACCGGGCATCTTCAAGGCTTCATCACGATCCACGAAGTACATTTTGACAGGAGCGTCTTTAGCGATAATCCGGTTCGCCTCATTGACAAAGCCCTCTATCCTCCCCCTGTCAAATTGTTCAAGATTGAAGTCAAACCGTGACCTATCCGGATCAATCTGGTTCCCAGTGATCAAACAATTCTCCCGATAGAAAATGGAACTAAGCAGATGCCCGGCTGTGTGCATCCTCATTAACCGATGTCTTCTCTCCCAATCCACAGATCCCCGCACGCCATCGCCTGGCTTGAGTCCAAGAATCGAACCTAGACTGTGCCAGATCTGATCATCCTGCTTCGTAACCTCCACAACCTTAGCATTATCCAAGAGTCCAGTATCAGAGGCGACTCCTCCACCTCTCGGATAGAACAGAGTCTGGTCAAGAATCACACGCTGACCATCAACCGAGACTACTTTTGCTTCGAACTCGCGATCGTAGGGTCGGTCCCAGAAGAGTTTCTTGGTCACGGTTTTCACTTCAAGCGTTATTGGTGTGGAATCGGCCTCAGTTAGCAGGCACCGTGGGCTTGGCTAGTAGCTTGGGCCCAGTTTTCAAGTATTCATCATATGCCTGCTTTGCTTCTCTGACTGTAGCTCTTTCATGAACGATTTCTCTAACTGCTTGGATCATTGCAACCGGATGCTCCGACTGCCAAATATTCCTGCCCATATCCACACCAACCGCTCCTTCAGCGATCGCGTCATATGCCAACTGAAAGGCATCCAGTTCAGTCTCAAGCTTCGGACCACCAGCCACAACAAGAGGTACCGGGCATCCCTGGACAACACGAGAGAATTCTTCGCAATAGTAAGTCTTGACAAGGCGAGCTCCCAGCTCTGCAGCGATTCGACATGACAACGCAAGATATCTAGCGTCTCTCTTCTCAAGCTCTTTCCCAACCGCAGTCACCGCCAGAACAGGGATTCCATAATCTTCTCCTTCATCCACAAGTCTAGACAAGTTTGTCAACGTTTGATGCTCGTGCTCGCTACCCACGAAGATCGACAGCGCTAACGCGGAAACATTCAGCCTAATCGCGTCCCGGACACTTGTCGTGATCGCCTCGTTCGAAAGCGTCTTTGACACAATGCTCGCGCCACCCGAGACCCTGAGGATTATGGGAACATCTCTTTTCGGGTCTACTGAAGTACGGAGGACACCACGGGTAAGCATCAACGCATCGGCATATGGAATCAAAGGTTCGATAGTCTTTCTCGGCTGCTCAAGATTATGGGTTGGACCCATGAAATAGCCATGGTCAACTGCAAGCATCACACTCTTTCCACTGCTCGGCTTGATGATTCGCGATATGCGATTGCTCATTCCCCAATCCATCCTGGCTTAGCCTCTGATTAGAACGCAAAGGAATCCCTCGGATTATTACTGCCTTTCTATCCGGCCCGCAGTGCCAACCATATCAAAGACCTCGATAGTGAGGATCGACCGTCCGATCAAGAAGGCTCACGAGTTGAAACAAAGAATCGTGAGATAGCCGGTTCAAGGTTACAACAGTCCTATATTTTTCGCGACCTGCCCACGCCTCCGACGGTCAGGCGAGTCCCGATAGTGGGACAAATGGCGGTTAACATTTGACAGTTGACATGATCAGGAGGGGCTGGCCTTACTTTGAAGGATATCCATTCCCTGAAAGATTCGTCTACCTAGACGGATTAAAGATCCACTATGTAGACGAGGGATACGGCGGCCGGCCGGTGTTGATGGTTCACGGGAATCCAGCATGGTCCTACATCTGGCGACGACTGGTGCCGCCAATCAGTCTTGGACATAGAGCGCTTGCATTGGACTTGATGGGATTTGGCAAATCTGACAAGCCGAACTCGAACCTGCATGATTTCCCTCATCATGCCAGGATAGTTTCAGGGTTCATTGAATCTCTTGGTCTTCGCAACATCGTCCTCATCGTCCATGATTGGGGTGGCCCCTTCGCCATGCACTACTTAGCAAGACACCCAGAGAACGTGGCTGGATTGATCCTGATGAACACGTTCCTAACTACCGACTATAGGATACCGCCAAGCGTTGCTTCCAAGATCACGCCCGCGATAATCAAGGAGGCATCTGTGCATCCCGAGAAGATAACGGATGCAGAGATGGAAGCGTACTGGGCACCATTCCAGGATGATGAGTCAAAGAAAGTCTACCAAATGTTTCCGATGATGTTCCCTAATTCTCCGACCCATCCCAGCTTCAAACCAATGAGAGAGGTGGAGCAGAGTCTTCCCCACCTGAAAATTCCCACGATGCTCGTCTGGGGGACAGCGAGAAGCGGGACCATCTATCCAGAAAAGATATCAAAATTGATCCCTGGATCTAAACTTTGCCAAGTCAACGCCGGCCATTTTGTGCAGGAAGATGCACCCGAAGAAGTTGAGAAGCTGGTTCTCAACTTTCTAGAAGAAAACAGCATCTAATCAGAATCTAAGCAGCCCCATCACGATGCCTATAGCAAAAATATTCCGTTGAGAACAACATCGCCCCCATAACTGGTCAACCTTCCCTAAGCCGCTGTTCCTTGAGCTACCCGGCATGGACGGGCGGTTTGACTGAGGCAGCTTCTGCTACTTCAGCTGTCTGTCTTAATTCCTTTGGGCCTCTGAGTGCAGAGATCCCAGCGGCGATAAGATTTACGGCTGCAAATGCAACCAATGCCACTTTCAAACCGTTGAGAAGTAAGACCCTGTCAGATAGTGCAGCAAGCGTCTCGTTACTAGTTATACTGATGAGACGATTGTAAGGAATGACGATTGTCATCATCGCGGTGGCGAACGGGATGCTACCGACAATGCTTGTGTTGATTACCAGTACCCTTATGCCAGATGAGATTCCACGCCTCGACGGCGGGACAGCACCCATGACACTGCTGGCGTTTGGGCTCCGGAAGAGACCGATGCCGAAACCAACCAGTGAGAGCCAAATCGCGACCTGTATGTAGGGAGTATCGATATTCAATCCTGACATAAGTACGAAACCAATCGAAGCGATCGATAAACCAAGTGTGCTGAGGCCTCTAGCTCCATACTTGTCGGAAAGCGAGCCGCTAGAGGGACCGACGAGAAGAA
Source organism: Candidatus Bathyarchaeota archaeon (assembly GCA_005888675.1). Classification (GTDB taxonomy): domain Archaea; phylum Thermoproteota; class Bathyarchaeia; order 40CM-2-53-6; family 40CM-2-53-6; genus BA-13. The sequence goes on from VBBA01000008.1 coordinate 5,573, forward strand.
GGGTTGCCTCTAATGGTATCAATGCCAGACCTGCATTGTATGCTGAGAATCCTCTGACAAGTTGAAAGTATAATGTCATGACAAAAGCGAGTGATGCAAAGGCCAGTCCACTGAAGAGGTTGGAAAGGTTACCTATGGTAAAGACTCGGTTCTTGAATAAAGACAGATCAAGGACCGGAGACTTGGTATGTCTTTCTATTGATAGGAAAATAACTGTCAGAACAAGACTAGTCAAGAGTAACAAGACCGTAATTGGCGAGTCTAGGCCGCCCAGGGTAAGACCGAGGAGGAGGCTCGTAATGGCTCCCGAGAATGTGACTGCCCCAGGAATGTCGAATTGTTCCTTGGCCGCGGGGGCTGAGATTTCCCGGAGTCTCTTGCGCGACCAGTATGTGCCGAATATTCCCACGGGGACGTTGACAAGGAAGATGGATCTCCAGCCGATAATCGGTGTGACGATTAGAATTCCGCTAAGAGTATAGCCTGTTATGGTGCCGGCGTTAATTGCTACCTGATTGAGCCCGATACCCTTTCCCAATTGACCCGTACCGGCAAAGGCGTCTGTAACAATGGCAACACCGTTCACGAAGAGTAATGCGGCGCCAGTTCCCTGGACCAGGCGAAATGCAAGCAAGAACTCAGCCGTAGGCGACAAGCCAGACAACAAAGACCCCACGGTGAAAATTGCGAAGCCCCAAGTGTAGAGCCGAACTCTTCCAAAGAGGTCCGCGACTCGGCCAATGGTCACGAGCAGTACTGTGATGGCGAGCCTGTAGATTGTGATGATCCAGATGCCAACGACGATGTTTGTGTGAAGGTCATTGACGACCGTCGGAAGCCCAACTATTATGATGCTGGCGTCGAGGGTCGCCATGAAAATTCCGACGGTTGTGACAGTGAGCACGACCCACTTGTAATCCATTTAGGAGCCCTCGTTATCCCGGAGAATCCCATTCGAATTCAACGCCTAATTTAAGGAAAGCAACGAGTGGCCGAGAACCAAATCTGAAGATTCACACATTCTTGGACGGGAATACGTTCGAAAGAGTGCGGTCGACTCGGTTAGAAGTGTCGACTGTTCAGCCTGTCATCGATCGCATCAGCAAGAGAATGTTTCTCTTCCTTTCTCTAAGCCTCCTCTTGCTGTAGTTGTACCATTCTGGACCATATGGAATGTATTCTCCCACCTTGTATCCCTCATCTACGAGTTTGTCTTTCAGATCATCCCTGATACCCTTGAGGAATTCGAATTCGAAATCAACAGAGCGTTCCTTATTCAGAACTTTAGCTTGTGCGATCAACTTGTCATCATGTGTTCCTACGACGAATCTGCTTCCATTCTCGAAGAGGATTCTCAAGAGACCAAGATAGTTCTGGTCAACCTCGGTCTTCTTCTTGAAAGCCACGTCAGCACTCTCAGGATAAGCTCCCTTAACGAGACGTATCATGCTTCCAATACCAAGGAGGTTTTCTAGGTCGGACCTTGTCCTTCTCAAGTTCGCCTGCAGGCAAAGCCCAAGATCTTGGTAACTGTTGAAGTGTTCGCGATAGACTTGAATTGTATTTTCGGTATATGGCGAGTTCTCCATGTCGACCCAGACGGAACGCTTCGTCTCCTTTGCCTTGTCTAGAATTCGATCGAGATTTTCACTAAACAGGGACTTTTCAGCGGTCAACCCGAGTTGGGACGGTTTGACGGATATCGCTCCGATGACGTTTGCCTCGTGCATACTGTCCATCAATTTCAAGTATTCTTCGACGTACTCTTCTATCAGCTTCCTGTCGGGTGTGTGTTCTCCCAGCCGATTTACGATCGCTGCCATCTTTTTCTCGTTCGTGTGTTGTGCGTCAAGGATTGCGTCTTCGAGGTTGTAGCCAGCTATCCAACGTTTAGCTACGCGGTAGAGTAATCGTTCAGTGATGCCGGGCATTCATCCACAAACTCTCAGTTCGTTCTGGTGCGAGTAAAAAGAGTTGCCAATCAGACACCTAGTACACTCGCTCCAATAGGCGGAGAACTTCGCCAGCGTCTTGTCTTAAAGCAACTTCTTCGGCTATCTTTGGTAGATCCTCCCTAGGAATATTGTAGCTACTTAGTTTTCTTGTCAGAGATAGCTCACTCAATAATTCCGTGACTCTATCAGCGGCCGTCAAACTGGCTTGCTCGACAGTCATCTTGTCCACCTGAACTCCTTCAGCTAGTGCAACAGGGATGAGACGTTCTGGTGTCTTGCTGGCAGTCATTCTCATAACTTCTGCAAGAGTGATGCATGAAGTGATGCCGTGTGGAATGTCGTATCTTGCTCCTATAACTCGCCCAATGGCATGACTCAATCCTGTCCCTACACTGATCGGTCCTGCGTAGGACATCCAAGCAGCCATCTGACAGGAAAGTCTAGAGGTAAGATCGGCCGGATCTTCACTCGATTTTGGCAGGTATCGGAAGATGAGTCTAATTGCCTCTAGGGCAAGCGTGTCAACATATGGTTGGTGTTTCGGAGAAATGATTGATTCGACTGCATGGTCGAGACTCCTTATTCCCGTGGATGACCACAACCACTTCGGTGTGGGAATTGTGAGTTGAGGGTCGAGGAAGACGAGTCTCGGGACCATGCGAGGGTCTCTCACACCCATCTTTCGCTTCTGATTTTCATCTGTCATTCCGGCGGTATGAGAAAATTCCGCAGCTGAGAGTGTCGTAGGGATCGCTATGTGCGGTAACGCTGGTTTTGAGAAGTCTCCAGACAATTCTTTTACGAGGATTTTTGTCGAGTCAATGGGGCTTCCGCCTCCGAGGCTGATCAATGCGTCAGCTCCTGCCTCTCGCACCTCCTGAGACGCTTTCTCTATGGGTCCGAGTGGAGCATGTTGTAGTATTCCATGGAATATTCCGACAAGTTTCCTCCCGGAGTACTCTATGACTTGCGGTACAAGCTTCGTTTTACCAAAGATTGTTCTGCCTGTTATGAGAAAGGGCTTCTTGCATCCGAGTCTGTCAAGTTCTTCGCTCAGGTGCCTTGATGACTCTGGTCCGAAACGGACCCTCTCTATAGGTAAGTAGGTGTACTCTCCTGAGGGAATATCCTCTGAGGATTGCTCCATCTCATTCTGCGGGAGTCGGGTTGGATAATTAGGACTTGGCACAAACATGTCCTCTCAGCACGTTATTCAGACTGATGAGTCCTTGTGAGATGGATTCCGAGCGTTAGAAACAGCTAAAACCTGCCCTGCTAATCGGTGAAAACGGAGTCGTCAGAAAACCGTTGCAACAAGTCGAACAGTTGCCGATCGAAGGGATTGATTACGTTGAGCTTTACGTCGGAAACGCTAAACAAGCAGCATTCTTTTACCAGAACGCGTTTGGATTCCAACCCGTAGCGTACAGCGGTCCGGAGACTGGGGTCAAGGACAAGGTTTCCTACCTTCTCCAGCAGTCGGACATCCGCCTTCTACTTACTACCGGTCTCGTTCCTGATCATCCTGCATCCAGATTCGTTCAAACACACGGGGATGGAGTCGCAGACATTGCGATGCGGGTCCAGAATGTGGATTGGCTGTACAAGGAGGCAGTGAAGAGAGGAGCAAAGGGCATCATGGAGCCGAGAGTTTTGAAGGATGAGCACGGAGCGTTGAAGGGCGCGGCGATTTCCGCCTACGGAGACACGGTTCACACGTTCATCGAGAGATCACAGTACAAGGGGACATTCGCTCCGCACTTCAAAGCAATTGAGTCGAAGATGAAGGCGGAACCTGTCGGGCTTCGCCGCGTTGACCATGTTGTTGCTAACGTTGAGGAGGGAAAAATGGATTATTGGGTTGAGTGGTATGGCAGAGTCTTCGGATTCACTCAACTGGTTAGCTTCGATGATCGAGACATAAGCACCGAGTACTCAGCGCTCAAATCCAAAGTGATGCGCAACGTATCAGGTACCGTCAAGTTCCCGATTAACGAGCCTGCCCGTGGAAAGAAGAAGAGCCAGATCCAAGAGTACCTAGAATTCTTCAAGGGAGCCGGCGTCCAGCATCTCGCAATCTCCACCGACGACTTGGTCTCAACAGTCACGAAATTACAATCGCGAGGCGTGGAGTTTCTGCTCACTCCAGACTCCTACTATGACGAGTTGCCCAAGAGGATGAAGGATCTCCCGGAGAAATTGGAAACGCTGCGACAACTCAGAATTCTTGTAGACAAGGACGATAAGGGATCAATGCTTCAAATATTCACAAAACCCCTCCAAGACCGTCCGACCCTCTTCTTCGAATTAATCCAGAGGAAGGGAAGTGAATCCTTCGGAAAAGGCAACTTCAAGGCCCTCTTCCAAGCAATAGAGCTGGAGCAAGAGAAAAGAGGAAACCTCTAGGCGTCAGCAAACGCCACTTTGAAACTGGTCACTTACACCGATAAGAAGGACGAGTCTGGCAACACCAGTGCCGGCCTAGTCTGGGGAGACTGGATACTAGACATTAGACATCTTCCAAGCATTGCAAAACGATTAGGCATTAAGACACTCCGAGCACCGTCGAGATTTTCCAAAGGAAACAAAACCGTCCTAGATGTCATCGCCCGAGGACCTGAGACTCTTGCAGAATTGCAGACACTGTCGTGGCGTGTCTTCAATCGTATGAAACCAGGCACTGAGAATGAAGGGCTCAAGCGATTGGAAAAATCGCGACTGTTAGCGCCTATTCCAAAACCTCCCACTCTAAGGGATTTCTACGCGTTTGAGGAACACGTGAAAGCTGCCCGTGCAAAGAGAGGGCTTGAGATGGTCCCTGAATGGTATGAGATTCCCGTCTTTTACTATTCTAATCCTAACGTGATTTACGGTCCAGACGATGAGATCCCGATCCCGTCCTATACCAAAGCACTGGACTTCGAGCTCGAAGTTGCATGCGTGATCGGGAAAAAGGGCCGCGACATCCCTCTAGAGCAGGCGGAGTCTTGCATCGCCGGCTACACGATCATGAACGACTGGAGCGCAAGAGACATCCAAGCAAAGGAGATGAAAGTTGGACTTGGTCCTGCCAAAGCTAAGGATTTTGCGACTTCGATAGGACCATGGCTTGTAACACCTGACGAACTGGAGGATACGAAGACGGGACGAGGAACCTACAAGCTGGAGATGACCGCCCGGGTGAATGGCAAGCAAGTATCCAAGGGAAACATGGCATCCATGCACTGGACGTTTCCACAAATGATCGTGCATGCCTCCCAGAGTGTTGAGTTGCGGGTTGGGGACGTGTTTGGATCTGGAACTGTCGGAACCGGTTCCTTAGTCGAGCAGCAGTCCAAGAGGACGAAATGGTTGAAGCCTGGAGATAATGTGGAACTTGCGATAGAGCGACTTGGAACTCTTCGGAATAGAGTTATAGAGGCAAAGGCGAAGAAGGCGAAAGAAGAAGGTAACTAGATGCCCAGCTACTACCACTTGGGGAAAATTCCGCCGAAGAGGCACACTCAGTTCAAGAAGCCTGATGGCTCATTCTATCCTGAAGAAATCTTCGGTACGGAGGCATTCTCCGGAGTATACTCCACCCTATACCACAACAACCTTCCAACACGAGTCTCGCATATCAAGAAGCTCAAGGATCTTTCTGTTGCTGAATGGGAGACTGATGTGCATCGGCACCATCACTTACGGACAAAGGGAGTCGAAGCAGGCGGCGACGCTATCGCTTCGCGGCAGCCACTGTTCTTTAACGAGGACGCGTTCATCTCTGTCTCCCGTCCCACGCATAATATGGACTATTTCTTCCGCAATGCACAAGGCGACGAACTCTACTTTGTCCATGAAGGGACCGGGACACT
>VBBA01000009.1 GCA_005888675.1 Candidatus Bathyarchaeota archaeon
GCTTCATCGTTAATCCGGTCTCGTAGTTGGGCACCTGTTCGATAGTTTTTCGAACAATGTCCCGATGGACGATCTGCATTGTTCCTTTATCGACGATATATCGGTCGGGTCGAACATGCCCACCGACCAGGGCCTCTCCGAGGCCCCAGGTTGCTTCGATCACGATCTTGGAGGGGTCACCATTGACCGGATCTATTGTGAATATGACGCCCGAGGATTTCGAGTCTACCATCTTTTGGACGCCGACGCTGATGAGGACCTTCTCATGAGGGAAGCCCTTTTCTTCCCGATAGAAAATTGCTCGTGGAGTGTAGAGGCTGGACCAGCACATCTGAACATAGTGGACCAGCTGGTCTTCGCCAGTGACGTTGAGGAACGTGTCCTGTTGCCCTGCGAAGCTAGCGTCAGGTAGGTCCTCGGTAGTCGCGCTGGACCTCACCGCCACCTTGATAGATTTGGATCCTGTCTTCTGACATAATTCCTGGTAGGCGCGCCTGATCTCATTCTCTATGTCCGTTGGCATCTGAACGGACTCGACAATCTTTCGAACTTCTTGACTGGCCTCTTCGTACTGTTTCGGATCGCGAGATCCGTTTGAATTACCGAGGGTCTTGTGTATAATTTCGCCTATCCTTGTCTCGGCCAGGAAACGACTGAAAGCGCCGGCAGTGATTGCGAACCCGGGAGGAACACGGGATCCCTTCGCAACTAGTTCGCCCAGGTTGGCGCACTTGCCGCCGACTAGTGGAACATCTTCTTTACGGACGTCTTCAAGCCACAGTACAATCGCTTCGTTCTTTGCGACCATATAGCGTCTAGGCCTCTACCGGGACTGCGGCTGCTGCAATAGGTTCAACAATGACTCTCGTTCTAACAGGAAGCTTTGACGCTCCAACTTCCAAGGCCTGTTTGGCAGTGTCTATACCTTCGGAGTTAACGTACGCGATCAGAATTGTTTGACCGTGATTGACACGCGCGGCTCTTCCGGTGGGCTTTCCAAAGGACCGCCTCATTCCTTCTTGCAATCTGTCCGCACCGGCAGTGGCGATCATCTTGTTTTCTCTGAGGATCACGTGCGGATATGGGGTAAGTGTAAGCCGATAGCCCGTGTCACCGTATTTGTCGAGGAGTACCTTGTTGGCCGCGACACGGCAGGATTCGAGGGCGTTGTGCCTGATCTGAACTCTTTCCTGAGAGACTAGGTTTACTATACGGGAAAAGTTGGAAGGGGGTCCGCCCATGTTGAACTTGGAGATTTTCGGGGCCGGTGAACCATGGATGTATTTTTGACGGGTATACGGTTGACCGACAGTACTACGATAATTACGACCTCTCAAATTGGACCTACGCTCCTATAACGCCGGCTGTTGCTTGATAGGGACGGGCGGGCCAGCTAATGAGTGTTACTACCAATAGTCGTTAGAATATAGCGTCATAAGGAAAAAGGAGTCTCACTATTTCTTGATCATGCCTCTCGGCTCTTTGCCTGGAGCATATCGAAAAGGACGGGATCCACGTCTTTTATTGTCGGTATGAAAGGTCTGGAACGTCTTACTTCGTCTAGGTCGATCTTGCAAGTCTCGAACGCCTCATCATCATACTTGCACTGCACCAAGATGGAGCCATTGGGCGCGACGACTCGGCTGCCGCCCCAGAATTGTAATCCCTCTTCTAAGCCTACTCGGTTAACGTACGCCAAGTAGATCGCGTTCTCCATTGCTCTGCTGAGGCAGAACCCTTCGAAGAATCTGCGCCTCAGACTAGGACTTGCAGAGATGCAGATTATCAATTCGGCGCCCGCTAGCGCCAAGAGTCGAGTGAGTTCAGGGAAATAGAGGTCATAGCAGATCGTCAGACCTATTCGGCCCAGTGCGGTGTCGAAGACAGGTGCATCGTGTCCTGGTTTGTAGTACCTTCTCTCTTCGAAGACCGTGTGGGTCGGCAGGTATACTTTCCGGTACTTTCCTATGATCCCTTTTGGTCCAATTAAGACGGAGGTGTTGTGAACTACTCCCTTCGCCTTTCCCTCTTCTGGCATGCCATATACAATGTGGACACTGTGTTCTCTCGCGATCTTTTCGACCTTCCTAGTGCTGGGACCGGGAACTGGCTCGGCGAGGTTGTAGACTTCGTCACGCATAGTATAACCGGTGAGATGGAGTTCAGGGAAGATCAATAGATCGATGTTCCTTCTTCTAGCCTTGTCGGCTTGTTCGCTTATCGTCCGGATGTTTCGTTGCTTGTCAAGAAGCTTGGGAGCAGATTGCGCTAGGAGGAGCGTCACGGGTTTCATTCGACAAATTCCCTCTCAACTGTTTAGCGTCTTGGGCTTATAGATGTTGGAAAAAGCCGTTACTGCGATGGAAAGGTAATATGCGACTCTGCCCATTCTTATTCGTAGCACTAGGCATAGTGGGACGGTACTTTCTTGGGACAGAAACCACAATCACAGCAACAGCGAAAGAAAAGAGTCTTGGAGGAAGTCCAGCGGCAGCGTCGCCGACAGAGAACCGTAACACTGATGCTGATAGGCGGAGTCTTGGTGGCGATCATTGTTGGAGGAGTATACTTTCTCACGCACCAGTCTGCTTCCAATCTTCCTCCGTACCTTGCCGAATGCGTCAATGGGAGTCTTGCCTATCATTCGCATGCTCATCTTTCCATCACAATCAATGGGGCGGATCAGCCGGTGCAAGGACAAATCGGGATCAACGGAGCCTGTCTTCATCCCTTGCACACGCACTCCACGGATGGCGTAATACACGTCGAGCCAGACCAAAACAGAACTTTCACATTGGGTGATTTCTTCCTGGTTTGGGGACGGCCGTTCAACTCGACACAATTGCTGTCTCAGAAATACACTACAGGGCTCTCAATGACGGTCAATGGAATCTCAGAAACCTCATTCTGGAATTATGTCATTCCTAAGAATGCTCAATATACGGCCCAAAATGCGTGCTCGCAAACGTCTTGTCAAGAAGTCGACATTAAGATCACTCTGAACGCCAGCTAGGAGGGCGCTTAGCTAGCGGATCAAAATCCTGGCAACGACTCAATTGGACGACTGAGACAGTCTCAGCGCGTTGATGATTCCTTCCACTACTTACCGAAAACGAAACTGATCTTCGCCTCGCCAGTTTACGACGAGCAAAGGTCCACTTTGGCCGCACCTGGGAGTGGGGGCGTATCTGAAGAGGCCTGATAGCTCCATGCCAGAGCGTTGCTTGACAAAAGAACTTGATGACCAACGGAATTTTTTATTGAGAGTCCATTGGTTGTTGGCTTGAGAAGGTCGGCTCCCCAGCTAGAAGACATCCACGCTCGATCTCTTGTGCAATATATCCAGATCTCCCAATACGATGCTCCGCTATTCTTGACTCCGTTTATGCTGCTCACAAAGTGCTCATGGAACGTATCGTAATATTTTGCCTCCAATCTCCCGTTGGTCAGAGACACGGTAGTGTTGTAGAAGCTTGATCCTCTGGGGACTAGGGTCGAATTGAACCAGTTTGTGGAACCGTTTCCATAGTTGAACATAACATTAATCGATGCACTATTCGCCGAACTGGTGCTATTTGCAGGATAGAGGTGCTGCAGGTACTGAGAAGCGCCATACCAGCTCGACAAGACTAGAGCCGCGACTAGGATAATTCCGACGTAGAACTTTCTGCTCCTAACGAATTCCGGTCTAGGACTAGATTCAGTCATCATAGATCTACCTTGATATCGCAAGGAAACGTTTGGCTGAGATTATCGTTACAGGGGCAACTGTCCCAAAGAAAACTAGGTTGCTGACTTCGTGGATTATGGCGAGGGGCGCACCTGTAGCCATTCCAATTATCAAGGCATTGAATAGCGAAGTAGTAGTAAAGACGTAGCTGCCAAAGTTGGTCAGGACGTCATATGCGAATGTCGAGACTAAGCCGGTAACTCCGAATATCATGCTCCACTGGGCATACGTCTCCCTTTTGATGGTCAATCTCTTGACGAATGAACCTCGTCTCAGCAATGATCCAGCTAGCGCGTAGAATGATTCTCCGATTATCAGGAAGACGAGAAGGTCGATACCTGCCTGTCCCCAAGGGTTCACGTAACCGTAGACCAGCCGAGAGAAGAAGGCAACTCCAAGGCCTACGTCCAATCCAAATAGGAAGGCGGCGATAAAGACGATTGCATCCATTACTTTCACGTTAGGGACAGCTGCGAGGGCATAGTTCGTCCCTAACGAGACTCCTGTAAATACGGCGACAAGCGAGGCTTTCGTGGAGGCTCTGGTCAAGGCAGGGCTTGAACCCAGTATTGTAGGTATCATACCTAAAGCGGGCAAAGTTGCCCGCCGGTAATTTAACTCTTCCGCACTTCCCTGCCCTTGAGACCTCTCTCAACTCGCTTGCTCAAGACCTTCTCGGGGGAACCCAAGACCGCAAGCTTTTCCTTCTTAACTTGGCAAAGAAGTCAACGTTCCGGCCGAGCAGTAATAATCGCCAAACCTGAACCATTGCTGGTTACAGCACCCCTTTATCGTCGCCGAACCGGTTTGCCCCGAGCGCTCCCGAGAGGAGGAGAGCCTAAGCCGATTGCTATTCACAAGGCTAGCCCGAATCATCATCCGTAGGCACCGGGCGGTATTCATTATCTGGCTGGTGGCTCTCGCAATAAGCGTCCCCGCCATTCTACAAGTCCAGCACGTCATCGCTTACTCTGAAACCTCCTACAACCCAGCCTCATCTGAGTCGAGTAGAGCTCAGGACATCGTCGCGAAAGAGTTCAGCATTAGCGAAGGCAATAGCGGCGTCGTAGTGATCAGTGCAAATGATGTCCGAGGAGCAGATGTCAGAGAGTTCACGGTCCGCCTGAACGAGACGCTTCACAAGGACAGGGATCTGAACACTATCAACAACATCACCAGCATATACGACATCTACTATCAATTGCTCATTGGCTACACCGGCGTGGTCGATCTCCAACTCTATCAGCTCAAGAATATGACAAGTCTGGCTACCTCTCTGGAATATGGCGTCCCCAGTATCTACGTAAACGACTGGTCCACAATCGTCCAGTCAGGACCTCTCACAATTACGGGTGCCCAGATAGCCCAGTACAATGCTCAGGCTTACAACGCTAGCGTTCCAGCCGTTCTCGCACAGACTCCTCCGGCGTATCAAGCGAATGCAACAGCCTATGTCAGGTCCTTTTACCGGGCGTGGAATCAGACCTTCCGTCCAACTCAGACATATGACAAATTCCAGCTTCTGGTGAATGGCGCGCCTCAACAGAGAGAGCAGAATGTTACAAAGGGTTACCCCGGTTTAACTGTGCAGCCTTCTTACTACAACGTGACCCTCCCATTTTTCGCTAGTCTCCCGTTCCCTCCTCAAAAGTTGAGCGTCTTCCTAGGTGCAGCGAGATTCTTCAATGTTTACAATTATTGCTCATCGACTTGTCCAAATAACTACTGGAACGATTCGAATTCGATCAGAGCGTTCACAGTAAGCACGTTCGGCCAATCGCTGAACGCTGGCCCAACGCAGCAGACCATTATCGGTGAGATCTATGATCTAGGTCCATCCGTGTCGCTGGTTACCGCCACGATTTTCGCGGGTCAATTGCTGCGGACCTACAACATTCTGACCTACCCTGCCCAGCCAAGCAAGGCGATCTACAATCAATTCGTCTCAGCCAGCAACAACACGATGCTAGTAATCTTGGATTTCAAGACTAGCGGGCTTGACCCAAAGGGTAGCGTTCAACAGATACGGAACGACGTCGCATTCGCCAATTATGTCAGCGGTCAAACTCTTTCAGTCTATGTGACCGGTGCTCCCGCCTTCAACTATGACATTGAGCAACAGTCGATTGCCGATGTCGAGCGAATCGATCCTATCACGATCATTCTCATAATTATCATAATCGGACTCTTCTTCTCCTCTCTAGTAGCCCCACTCATCCCAGTATCGGCCATTGGGCTTTCAGTCGGAGTTGCCTTTGGACTCGTTTACATAATTGGGACCTTTGTTACCAGTATACACTTCCTGGTTCTCACACTGCTGCCTGTTGCAATGTTGGGTGCAGGTTCGGACTACTGTGTCTTCCTGGTGAGTAGATATGCAGAGGAGAGGAGGATGGGTCGGAGCAAGAAGGACGCGGTCGAGAGGGCTGTGACATGGGCAGGAGAGAGCATTGCGACCAGTGGTGCGACAGTCATCATCGCCTTTGCAAGCCTTGCGATCGCAAGCTTTGGCATGCTTCGCTCGATCGGGATAGCGGTAATGTTGGGCATTTCGATCGCACTATTGGTTTCCCTTACACTGGTGCCAGCGTCGCTGATGATGTTTGGCGATCGTTTGTTTTGGCCGCGTGGATTGAATCTATGGAAGAAGAAGGCCAAACATCCGAGCTATTACGCTCGCGCTGCCAAGTTTACTGCTCAACATTCGAAGCTGATACTTCTCCTGGCCCTTGTAGTCACTGTGCCGGCGATCAGCACTATTCTCTCGTCCACGACCGGTCATGATTTCATCGGGCAGGTCCCGAATGCGTTGGAGAGCAAAGCCGGTTACAATGTAATGAGTCAGGGTTTTGGTGTCGGAGCAATCACGCCCACTTACACGATCGTCAAAACACCAGTTGTCTTGGTAGCAGACAATTGGATCAATGTAACCGCTTTGAGATCTATATCTTATGCTGAGAATTCGACCCGGCAGATAAACGGAGTCTCGAAAGTGTATGGTGTCACATCCCCGTCAGGCCAGCCGATCCCATACTTCCTCTTCGCGCAACTCAATCCCGCCGAGCAGCAACAAATGATCCGTAGCATGAAGCCATTCCTAGGTGGTACTGGTAAGTCTGCAATGGTGTGGGCGGTCCTGTCCAATGAACCATACTCTGACCCTGCCATCGCCACCTTGAATCGGATCAGAGGGAACATTGTGACTGTTAGGTCACAGGACCATTTGCTAGGAACGTCCACAATGCTTGTGGGCGGAGAAACCGCTAGTGTCGCTGATTTAGCGGCTTCCGCAAGCGGTGATTACCTAAACACTACTACAATCGTCCTCGTCGGGGTCTTCGTGATCCTTCTCGTTGCCCTTGGATCCATATTCACACCCCTGAGACTCATCTTCACTATTTTGCTCAGCATCAGTTGGGCGATGGCGCTGGTCATCTTCGTCTTCAACAACTATCTCGGCTCGGAGATTATCTGGATGCTCCCGATCATGCTACTCGTAGTAATGGTCGGGTTGGGCCTGGACTATGACATCTTCCTGGTTACCCGAATCAGAGAGTATGTTGCTACCGGATCTAAGGACGAGGATGCCATTGAGAGTGCAGTCGAGCATACGGGAGGAATCATCTCAGCCACTGGATTGGTTACGGCGGGTGCCTTCGGCACCATGATGCTGTCATCAATCCCGATGCTCCAACAATTTGGATTGGCCATTTCTATCGTAGTCTTGTTGGACGCGATGATAATCCGGATCTACCTTGTCCCATCGATCATGATGCACATGAAACGGCTGAACTGGTGGGCTCCAGGACGATTGAGAAGAGTTCCTGTAAGGCCTGAGGAGAAACTGATTCCACCGATACCATTCATCACCAAGCTCATCGTAGCAGCGGAGACACTCGCCATAATTGCACTGGGGACGATCCTGTACTTGGACTATTCGAGTAATGTTTTCCTCCAGATGTTCGTACAGGGAACTATAGCAAGTGTACTGGCCGGGATCAATGTTTGGACTGGCGTAATATTGGGGATTGCTTCATTTGCTGCAACGTATGTTATTCTCCAGGGCAAGATCGGTCAGATGAAACCAAAGCAATGGCTACCCAAACTCGCGCGCTGGCTTAGCGGACCTCTTACGCCGAAATCAACGGCACACATACACTCCGTAGAGTCGGGCCCTGTTTCTTCCGTTACTCCTGCGGTTCAGGCTCAGCCTCCTCTACCGCCAACGGTCGCGACACCACAGTTTGCCACAGACCATGTCGAGGCGATCAAGAAGGATGAGGCAACAAGAGAATCGACTGCAGAGCCAAAGTCAACTCCGTAACTTTCAGCTGGTTATTCGATAAAGATCAACGCTAATACTCGTCCATTTCTTCTGATGGAAG